>JAJYCU010000092.1 GCA_021778165.1 bacterium
AAAGAATCTTCAATTATCGATTCAGGCGGCTAAAAACAGAAATGAACCACTAGATCATATTTTACTTTATGGTCCACCAGGATTAGGTAAAACAACCATGGCCAACGTAATTGCTCACGAGATGTCGACTCAAATTAAAGTTACTTCAGGACCAGCTATTGAAAGAGCAGGTGATTTAGCATCACTTCTAACAAATTTAAGCGATAATGACATATTATTTATTGATGAAATTCATCGAATTAATCGAAATGTTGAAGAGGTTCTTTATAGTGCAATGGAGGACTTCAAGTTAGATATAATGCTCGGCAAAGGACCGAGTGCTCGCAGCCTAAGATTAGATCTACCTAAGTTTACAATTATTGGAGCAACAACTCGGACAGGATCATTATCTGCGCCTCTAAGAGACAGATTTGGAATTATTCACCGACTTGAATTCTATACTGGAGAAGAGATAGAACAAATCATCAAAAGGGCTGCTGTTATCCTTGGTGTTAAAATTGAAAATAGTTCAGCTCAAGAATTGGCTAAAAGATCAAGATTAACTCCAAGAATCTCTAATCGATTACTAAAAAGAGTTCGAGATTACGCAGAAGTACATGGTAACGGTAACATAACTCTTGATATTTGTTTTAAGGCATTAAATTTATTAGACATAGATGAATTAGGTTTGGATAGTGCTGACAGGATGTTGTTAAAAGCCATTATATTAAACTATGATGGTGGACCAGTTGGTCTCGATACTCTTGCAGCTCTAACTGCCGAGGAAACATCAACTATAGAAGATTTTTTTGAGCCATATTTGATGCAAATTGGTCTACTTGAAAGAACATCTAGAGGACGAAAAGTTACGCCAAAAACTTATAGACATTTAAATATTTCAAATAAGAAAGATAAAAAAGATCAGGCTCAGTTAATTTAAAAAGGGTTGTTTCTGGCTTGTTGAAATAGGGACTGAACACTTACACTATTATTTTGTAGTTGCTGCAGCTGGTATACGACAGATGGATTTATTCGTTGTGGTGTGGCGACGGCGCTAGAAGTTGTTGGACTATTACTTTGGTTACTTAGACTTAAATGATCTAAGTTATTAATCTTTAAAATTAAAAAAATGTAGAGAATCAAAATAAAAACAATATATCCAAGTAGTCGATGTTTATTAAATACTAATAAAATTTTTTTGAGTGATACTAAGTATTTGGATAATGAGTTTGACATATTAATTTCCTGGTTTTATGTAAATATTAAGTGAAATATTAAAGCTTATATAGTTAGAGTTTTGTGAATTAGGAGTAATAAGTAATGAAGTTACTTGAGCAGTTTGTCGGTTATTTTCTAATCCTTGTAAAAAGCCAATAAATTCATTAAAAGTAGATAATTGGTTAGCAAGATTAGAACTAGTAATAGTAATTGGAAGAGTATAAACTCCAGGAATGGTTGGTACTTTAACTAACTGGGATAGGTTTGGATTACCGACTGCTATTGAGCCGGTAGCTACGCCAGATGTAGTGGTAGTACCTAGGTTTGATGAAGGAAAGGTGATAGATCCTATAGTAATGTTATTAGCAGCCGCAATATTAATGATTTGTCTGACAGTTTGTGTCTGATCCTTATTTTGCGGTACAACTGATTGAGCGATACTGTAAAGTGACGAATATTTACTTAGTTCAGATTTAGCATTAATTAAACTTAATTGTTCACTATTTAGTGTGCTGATTTTGGTTTGCTGTGAAGCTAAAACGACAGACTTAGAATTTAAAATATTATTTATTTCGTAAGTACCAAAAATTGAAATAAGTAAGGATATAATAAGCAGACCGATCATTCCAAAAAAAACTCGCTGGTGGTTCATTTATTTAGCCCCCTGATTTACCAACAAGAATTGATTGGTATTGTTGAATAATGCTCTAAGTGAAACCGTAAACGGCATACCATTTGTTCCATTACCGGATCCAGTATTATTAATCGAAATAATATCGACATTTTTAAATAGATTACGAGTTGGATCGCTAAGGTTAACTTGAATCTGAGTTGAAGTATTATAGCTAGTCGCGTTAGCAGTTAGGTTAATACCCGTTGAAGTATTATTAATACTTAATCCAGTTAAAGCTGTTCCAGCCGGCATGGCAGCACCAATTGCAGTAATCATTTTTGAAAATAAAACTTCTTGAGATAATACGGTTGTAACCAGTCTGAAAGTATTTGAAAAATTATTAATTTGGTTGTTAGTTGCACTAATATTTTCTGAGTTTAATTTATTTTGAATAGAAGATATTTGTGATTGATTATTGTTCCAGGAATTTTTATAAAAAATTAAACCTAAAGTTGCAATAACAATCAGGCCAACTGATCCTATTAGCGAAATGAATATATACTTCCTGATAATTTTGTTTTTTCTAGCGAATTTATAATCTTTTTTTAAATCGATAGGTAATAGATTTATCATTTTTTAAAATACCTCTTTAGGATTAGCTAGAGCCAGTCCTGCAACCGTTGCGTACATTGGCTTATCGGCGTCATTAGGGGGTTGTAAACCTTTAAAATTTATAAAATGCCAAGGATCTGTGTGTCTGACAGGTAACCGAATGGAATTAGTTAGATATTCGCTGAGACCAGGCATATTGGCACCACCACCTAAGGTTATAATTTGACCGATTTTTCTAGAGTTCCCGTATCTTTCTTCATAGTATCTAGCCATTCGCTCTATTTCTTTAATAACCTCATTTAAAATTGGGCTAAGAGCTTCTTTAATTTCTGCTTGTTTTTTTGACACCTGAAGGCCGTATTTAGTCTTAATTATTCCTGCTTCAGCAAAAGTGACGTCTAACTTTGATTTAATAGCATTAGTAAAAATTTCACCACCCGCTTGAACTGTACCTGTTACTAGAATATGTTTATCAAAAATACTTATATCAGCTGATCTTGATCCAAAATCAATTATAACTGTTGCTATATCGCTTTGCGGATCAAGTGAAAACAATCTGCCAGAAGAGCTCAGAGTTGGTTCAATCAATACTGTTTCCAGTCCTAGTATTTGAGTTAATTCAAGATATGAATCAACTATATTTTTTGGTACGGCGACTATAAAAACATCGATCGAATCACTAGTTTGTTTAATAATTTCATAGTCTAAATATAATTCATCCATTGGCAAACTAACGTATTGTTCAGCTTCTAATCTAACTGCTTCGTCAATTTCCTTATTTTTTAGTTTCGGTAAAGTGATTGAACGGGTAAAGGTTCGGTAGGCTGGGATAGCAACTGATACGCGTTTAGTGGTAATGTCACCAATTAGATCTGATTTGAAAAGTTTAAAAGCTGCCTCAGCAATTTTTTCAGTATCAACAACAACGCCATCATTAATAACGCTTCTATCAAAGCTAGCGAAGCCGTAACCGATTATTTTTTTATCAACAGTTGTTTGGTCTATTTGCATTACCTTCAATGAACTAGGCCCGATATCTAAACCAAAAATAGGTTTGTCGCTGAAGAAGTAAGGAATTTCGAACGCAGCCGTTTCCGGGGCATCCGAGCCATGGGCCGAGTTCTCCTCGATATTCTTGGCAAATTCCTTGCGGATGGTACCTGGCTCGGCATTGGCCGGATTGG
>JAJYCU010000093.1 GCA_021778165.1 bacterium
TGATCCAGAAAAGGCAGAGTTGGGTAGTGCCATTACTCTAGCAATCGATCATTATTTAAGCGAAGCAAATAAAATTAAGTAAGCAGCAACAAATAATAAAATGTCAGAGGGTTTAGTTAGGCAACCGGATTCGATAAAACAAGAAACCTTATCGGTTTATGTTCATGAAAGCGGTCAAGTAGTAACTTTAGAACAAGCTAATGACATGGAAAAACTACTTAAATGTACTTTTTTCGCCGAATTGGCTCTTAAAGGGTCAGTAGCGGAAATTAAAACCTTAGCCAAGCATTTCGTAAAAGCACAACAGCTGGCCCAAAAAATCGAAGAACCAGAAATAAAAACCACTAAAGATGATTTATTGTCAGTCGATTCAGTAAAATCTAACCAGCTTGAAAATTTAAAAACTACTGATGTCAAAATAGTTCACCAGGTTTACCCGGAACAGATTAACCATAATCCTATAAAGGATCAGACTGTCCAAGAGGTTCTAACCGAAGATAAAATAATCGTCATTGAACAAAAACAAACTGAAGTGCCATTATTACTTGATGATGTTAGTGAAGTGGTTCCTCGTATAACTAAAAATAAGCCCGATCAATTGATTTTTCAGAAACAAATAAAGCAGACTTTAGAAAAGCCGATTGAGCAAAAAACTGAAGAAGTAAAGGTAGTTGAGTTAGTTAGGTCTGATGACATGGCATTTAAAACAGATGAAATTAGAGAAGAAACACCGGTAGCTGCCGTCGATTTTAATCAGGAAATTGTTGAGTTTGAACAATTAGTAGAAGAACCGCCGATTAGTAATAATCTAGAAATAATTTCAGAAGAACCACAAAATATTGTTATTGAATCAGACGTATTCTTTGAAGAAGCTAATCCTACATTTATAGACTATGAACTAGCGGAGAAAGAAATAATTTCAGAAATATCTGCTTTTTACGCCGAAATTAGCTTAGATGATGCTTCCAAGGAAAAAGAACAAATGCCTCTGGCAGTCACTTTTAAAAGTTTTACAGAGGAATTAATTCTAGAGAATCATGAAATAGATAATTTTGAAGAAATTGTTTCTAAGATAGATAGAATTTTCGAGGTATATGAAAGTTTTTTAATGGCCGGTCAAACGGGAAATGAAATAGAAATTGAACTTATTACTAGCGTTAGAGTACTATTGGAACTCCTTGGTGTAGAGGATCCATTAACGGCAATTACAGAGTTTATTAAGATTTACGACTTTGATTTCTTGATAAAGAACATTAAGTATTTTCGTATTTTAATCAATGAAAAATACAGAAAAGAGTTCAAATCTGTGAGCTTAGATAACACCAGTGTTGTAGCCTCTAGTGACGATAACTCAATCCAATCAATTTTTGGTTGGATTTTGTCGATGACCACTTTGTTTAGTCCGATTAAGGTTTAGCTCGTTTCGGTAGTAAGCTTGTATTTATCGATGTAATCTTCAACCATTTGTTTGGCTACGCGGTCGTCGAATTGCTTCGGTGGTCTTTTTTGGAAGAAGGCAGCCGGTTCGATGATTGGGCCTTTAAGTCCGTTATTGAGAGCTAGTTTCATGCATCTAATTGAATCGATTGCTACACCAGCCGAATTGGGTGAATCTTCGACTGATAATCTTAAGTCAAGATACATTGGTACGTCGCCAAAATGTTTACTCTCAATTCTAATAAAGCAGAGTTTATTATCTTTTTGCCACGGCACATAATCTGACGGACCGATATGGATATTATCATCCTCTATGGTCTGGCCTCTGGCTTCAATCATCGATTTAACAGATTCAGTTTTGGATATTTTTTTTGAAGCTAATCTTTCTCTTTCAAGCATATTTAGAAAGTCGGTATTACCGCCTGTATTTAATTGGTAGGTCCGTTCAATTTTCATGCCACGATCTAGAAAAAGATTAACTAAAGCTCGATGAGTAATAGTAGCACCGACTTGAGCCTTAATGTCATCTCCTATAACCGGCAATCCAGCAGTCTTGAATTTTTTGGCCCACTTCGGGTCTGAGGCTATAAAGACGGGGATACAGTTAACGAAACCACAGCCAGCATCAATCGCGCATTGAGCATAAAACTCAGTTGCTTTTTGAGAACCAACCGGAAGGTAATTAATGACAATTTCAGCACCACTTTCCTTAAGAGCCTTTACTACATCAACAACTTTTTGTTTATTGTTGACCGGTACGACTTCAGCTGTGTACTTGTTAACACCATCAAGAAGTGGTCCTTTTTTAACCTTAATACCCATTTTAGGGACTTTTGCAAACACAGCTGTGTTATTGGGGCTGGCATAAATTGCCTCACCAATGTCTTTGCCAATTTTATTTTTATTAACATCAAAAGCAGCTACTATTTTTATGTCTTCAATATAGTAACCACCGAAATTAATATGCATAAGTCCTGGGACAAATTTCTCTTTTTTAGAATTCCGATAGTAGTAAAGCCCTTGGATTAATGACGAGGCACAGTTTCCAAGTCCAACCACAGCTACTTTTATTTCGTTCTTGCTCATCACTACCCCCTTAATTTATATAAATGATAGCTAACTTATCTATAAAAAAATAATAGAAAATGTTAATATTTGTATAAATATTATTTATGTATGAAGATATATTAAAATTTGTTTGTTTGGTTGATCAGGGAAGTTTTACACTTGCTTCAAGAGAACTTCATATATCTCAACCAGCCTTAAGCATTGCCATTAAAAATTTAGAGAAATCATTACAGACTGAGTTAATAGTTAGATCTCATCGGAGTTTTAGGATTTCACCGATGGGAAAGATTGTCTATGATTATGGAGTACTAAGTAAGAATAACGCCGAGCAATTAAAGTCGGATTTAATTAGTGCTAAAAACCAACCAATTAATCTGACGATTGGATTAATTGATAGCGTTGCGGAAACTTTATTCCTTCACTCCCAGTCATTTTTTAATAAAATAAACGCGTTAGCTAGTCTTAATCTAACTATTAACAACAGCGATATTTTACTTAGTAAATTCAATAAGTCTGAATTTGATATTGTTTGTTTAACTAAACCTGTTTATTCGATTAGCAATAAAAAATTCATCGGCAGTGTCGACGAACCATTTTATTTAATTTGTGGATTTGATTCTTATAAAAGTGTTAGTCAGACCTTGAAGCAGAAAAGTCGAATAGACAATTTTCTAAGTTATAACACCAACTCAAACACTTCCAAAATTATAGACAATTTTCTAACTAAAAATAATATTACGGTCGATAAAACTTTTTATTCTACTAGCCCAAATCTTATCCTTCAACTTGTCCTAAAAAACATAGGAGTATCAGTTTTACCTAGACAGCTTGTCGAAAAGTATATTAAGTCTGGTAAATTAAGCAAAATAAATGTCAATAAGAAGGATTATATCTATCGTCCGATAGATATTTTATCGGCTGATAGTAAAAGCATTAGAAAGGTTGCTGAACTAATACTTTCTGAACTCCAAAAAAATTTCAAATAGTAGGTGTTAATAAACTGTAAATTTTGGTATTATTGATTAATATTGATGGCGCTTTGGCGGAGTGGTTACGCAGAGGTCTGC
>JAJYCU010000094.1 GCA_021778165.1 bacterium
AAAAGTTGGCTGCTGATTAGGTGACCTTGTAACCAAAATAAAAACAAACAAGTCAAGATATATCAAAAATAAAAACAAAAATATGCAAAATATTCATATCCCAGTACTAGTAAAAGAAGTAATAGATGTCCTAGAACCTAAGAAAGGTGAAAACTATCTAGATGTAACTGCCGGTTTTGGTGGGCATGCTCGAAAAATTTTAAACCTTACTAGTGAACTAGAAACATCTGTTTTAATAGATAGAGATAAAACTTCAATTGAATTCTTAACAAAAGAATATTTGAATAATCCCATCGAAATTATTAAAAATGATTTTTATCATGCTTCATTGTTATTACTAAAGGAATTGAGACATTTTGATATAATTTTTGCCGATTTAGGTATATCGTCACTGCACATTAACGATCAGGATAGGGGTTTTTCTTTTAGACATAATTCTGAATTAGATATGAGAATGGATCAAGATCAAAAAATTGATGCCAAGTATATTCTCAATACTTATTCAGAAAAAAAACTAAGAGAAATAATAAAAAACTATGGAGACGAACCTAAAGCTGGATATATAGCAAGGGAGATTGTCTTGAATAGGCCAATAAATACCACTGATGATTTAGCGGCTATTTGTTATAGAGCATGGCCAGGTTTTAGGAGCAAGGTTAATCCTGCAACTAGAACTTTCCAAGCTATACGAATAGAAGTCAATCAAGAACTAAAGTTGATTGAAGATAGTTTGCCGATATGGATAAAATTATTAAATCCAGGTGGTAGATTAGCTATTATTACTTTCCATAGCTTAGAAGATAGATTGGTTAAAAATTTTTTCAATAGTCATGCCGGAAATAGGTATGATGATGAGTTAAAATTTTTAGTTAAAAAACCAATAATACCTGATCAGAATGAATTGAATAACAATCCGCGTGCTCGAAGTGCTAAACTAAGAGCCGTAGTTAAAAAATAAAAACAAAGAAAGGAGTTCTATTATGCCGATACAGGTAAAAAGTAACTCCCGATCTTATAGAATAAATGTAAAGGTTCTATAAGATTAACAGCCCGGCTTTAGTGACCACGAACATTAAAGCTGGGCAAACAAAATAAAAATAAAGAGAATAAATATGACATACTCAAATTCACTATCAATAAACAGATCAAAATATTATACGAAAAATCAGAATTCCATTGGCTTTAGAACAAAGGTTCACCCAATTGGTCCAATTTCTAATACAGTTATTTTAATTGTTTTAGCTTGTTTAGTTGGATTATTATATCTTACTCAAGTTACTAAAACCAATAGTTTTGGGTATCAGATAAATAGCTTACAGCAACAACAAACTCAATTAATATCACAACAAAATAATTTAGAGGTTGCATCTGCTGAACTACAGTCAGTAAATTCAGTACAGAATAGTGCGGTAGCAAAATCTTTAACACCTATCGCTCCGTCTGCTACTCTTCAAAATTAAATTTGTATAATTATTTATAGTATCAAGATGTAAGTAGGCTATACTTTAACAGTGGACCGAGAAAAAACAAATTATAAAATAGGTTCTCCTTCAAAACGGATCGACAGGGTCTGGGTCATATTAATCGTGGTTGTAATAGTCTTCATTTTACGGTTATTTTTTTTACAAGTTATAGATTATGGACATTATAAAAATCTTGCCCAGAGCTTTCAATTAAAACAGTATCAAATACCCGCTAATCGTGGAATAATCGAGGCCTACGATAACGGTAATATAGTACCGTTAGTCTTAAACCAAACATTCTATACTCTTTATGTAGACCCAACTATTGTTAAAAATATAAATAAAACTGCAAATGATATTTATAGTGTTATAGGGGGGAATGTTGCGGGTTACATTAATAAACTACGAACTAAAAATACCCGATATGTAATTTTGAGCCACAAAATTACTCAGTCTGATAATTCCAAAATTTTAAGTTTTCATCTTCCCGGAGTTGGTACTCAATCTCAGGATTACCGAGTTTATCCAGATGGTAGTTTAGCCTCACAGCTGCTTGGTTTTGTTAATAATGCCGGAGTTGGTGTATATGGTATAGAACAAGCTATGAATACTACGCTGAGCGGAATACCTGGTAGAGTTAAAGCTGTGACCGATGCAAACGGGGTGCCTTTGGCTGCAAATGCGAGTAATATAGATATTGCCCCGAAAAATGGTAATAATTTAGTTTTGACAATTAATATTGGGATTCAAACTCAGCTTGAACAAATAATTCAAAAAGATTATGCTTCTACAAAATCTCAAGGGATTAATGCTCTAGTCATGAATCCAAATAATGGTCAGGTTGTTGCGATGGCAAATTATCCTACATATAATCCGAGCGACTATCAAAATGTTACAAATTCTAACTTATTCGATAATGGTACCGTATCAAATGCAATTGAACCGGGATCCATTATGAAAACGCTCACAACTCCTGCTGCATTAAATCAAGGTGTTATACAACCCAATACTACTTTTTATGACCCAGCACATTGGGTAGTTAATGGTTTTAATATTACAGATATAGCACAAGACGGGGGAGCAAGAGTTCAAAGTATTGCTAGTATTTTAGCTCTGTCTCTTAACACTGGGGCAACTTGGATGTTGATGCAGATGGGTGGTGGACAGATTAATCAGAAAGGAATAGATGTTTGGTACAATTATATGACAAAACATTTTAGGTTGGGACAAACTACTGGTATAGAACAGGGTTATGAAGCACCAGGGTTCATACCGCCACCAAATATGAGTGATCCGAGTATTGATTTACGTTATGCTAACACTTCTTTTGGACAAGGTTTATTGCTTACTCCAATCCAAATTGCTACTGCATTATCTAGCGTTCTCAATGGTGGTACGTATTATCAACCGACTTTGATCTCAAAACAGATTACTCCATCGGGTCGTATAATTAATAATCAGCCAAAGATATTAGAAAAAAATGTCGTGTCACCAGCCGTCGGTGCCGATATGATACCGTTATTAGAAAATGTGGTTAACGCTTATTTACAAGGTGGTTTTAGTTTTATGAAGTTTAGTAGTAATTATATTGTCGGTGGGAAAACTGGTACGGCACAGTTGGCTATGCCAACAGGTGGCTACTATAAAAATATATTTAATGGAACATATATAGGTTTTGTAGGGGGTAATACTATCCAGTATGTGATAGTAGTGTTTAATACAAAACCGAATATACCCGGCTATGCTGGTTCCTATGCAGCTCAGCCAATATTTGCCGATATAGTACATATGTTAATTAATGATGGTTATGTTGCTCCTAAAAGTTAAACATTAATTTTATTTAATTTGATATAATTAGTTAAGATCAAAAAATAAAATTATAAATAATGATAAATATTCTGCATCTAGGTATAACAGTCCATTTTTTAACTAGATTATTACTTTTAAGTTTTTTAAGTTTTAGCGTTGCGATGATTTTAACTCCAATCTATACTTTTTTTGCCTATAAATACAAGTGGTGGAGGAAACAAAGAAAAACTTCAATTTTAGAGTCAAAATCATTAGTTCACCAGAAACTCT
>JAJYCU010000095.1 GCA_021778165.1 bacterium
TAGTTCTCCATACATAATATATATTATACCTTAATTATTGTATATTTGTCAAGTTAATGATTAAATATAATAGTTTATCGACCTATTTTATCTGTTTCGGGAGATTATAGTATAAAGTAACTCCATTGCCACTTACTGTAGTTGTATGAGAATAAGCGGCATCAACTATTATTGGCACTCCATCAATGACAGTCTGGGGCGTTGGTTCAGCTGAATTATTTAAAGCTTCTGCTACCGCAATCGAGTTGTCTATGGTCGATTGATATCCTGGTGAATTTGGGTTTATACCTTCAATTAATGCCACTTCTTTAGCTAGATTGGCATAACTTCCACCTACATCAAATTTAGCTTCAGCTAATACTGTTTGGCCAGAAGATGACTGATTATTTTGGTTTTCAGAAGTTTTAATTCCGAATATAGTTGTAGCAGCAGCGATAACGGCAATTCCACCTATAAACATTTTTTTTAGTTTACTAGGTCTTATTCTTTCATTACCTTTACTATATTCATGTTTTTGATTCATGATTAGACTATATCATAAAATGTTATAATGGTCAAGCTTATTATTTAATACTAGTTTGAATTATCGACTACAGCTAATTTACTCTTACTTAACATGAAACCAAAGATACTGCCCTTACCTTCAACGCTTGAAAATATAACTGAACCGTTCTCTGCAAGAATAACTTTTTTGGCCATATAAAGTCCTAATCCCGTTCCGTCTGGTCTAACTTTTCTAGCATTACCCGCTCGATAAAATTTAGTGAATAAATGTGGCTGATCTGATTTAGTCACTCCAATACCATTATCTTCAACTCGAAACTCTATTGTACTTTTTAGATCTAAAATGTCGATTTTGACAGTGCCACCTTTTAAGGTGTAGTAAATGGCATTATCTATAAAGTTCATAATGACTTGTCTAATTTTTGTCTCATCTAGCATTAAATCTGGGAATGAATCAGGGCGATTATAAACTAACTTAATTCCCCTGGCATTTGATGTTTCTTGTAGTTGAGTTATCTCTTGATCAATCATAACTGCTAGATTAACTTTAGCTGCCTCAATCATAAATTTACCAGTTTTAATTCTTGAAACGTTTAGCAAATCAGCAATAAGATAAACCATTCTTTGAGCACTAAAGAATGCTTGGTTTAACATATTCTTTTGAGTACTACTAATTTTCCCAGCATCACCTTCAAGAACCATGCTTAAGTATCCTTTTACACTTGTTAGTGGAGTACGAAGCTGATGGGACGCCATGGAGATAAAGTCATCCTTTGATTCATCAAGTTGTCTTAGCTTATCATTGGATTTTCTGAGTTTTGCGGTAGCTTCGTTAATTCTTTCCTGAAGATTAGCGTTAAGTTGTTTAATTTCCTCATAATGAAGTAAGTTTTGAATAGCTACAATTAATACATCTGATATAGAACTTATCATCCTTAAATCCTGCCCATTATATGTTTGACCACTTTCTTTATGGGTTAAAATAAAGAAACCTAAGTATTTTTTCTTACCTTCGAAATAATTTATTAGCGGTATCACAAGACTAATATCATCATTGATACTAAAACTCTTATTATGATGTTTTAATGTTCTCTCAACCTCTAGATTAAGTAAAACTCTTCGTCTAGTTGATAAGTAATCGTGCAAACTATTTATTTCGTCTGGTCTAAGCCTGTGATTTTTAGTCTCAACAAAATTACTTAAATCTAGGTCATAATTATTAATATAGAACTCACTGTCAGCTATCTTAAAAGTTGTTTCCAGGAAATTAGATATTTTGAAAAGCAAAGTATGGATATCAAAATTAGATACGACTATATTATTAAAGTTTGAGACGAATTCAGCTGGATCATAGAAATCTCGAAAGAAAAATTTATTAGTCTTCCTACGGAAATAATTAATAACATGTGGATACGCCACCATGACGATCAAAATAGCTAAACTAGCTATAATAAATTTAACAGCATCAAAGTTTAAGTTAAAAATTACTTTAATAGCAAACAATGCCGGCACTGAAAGCAGTATGTCTATTCCAAATAATAGCAATAGATAAAACAAACCTCTTATTACATAAAATCTAATATCGAAAAGACCATGAAAAATGATAGATAATCCGATCATTGCAGAGAGTAAAACTAAGTACAGTGGTGTAATTACTATTAAAGATATGTTATGAAAAAAATAAGGCATTATGAAAGATGTAAAAAACGAAAGACTTAGTGCCGGCAACAATCCAATTAATATATATTGATATTGTTGTTTTCGCTTACCTTTGTAGATTTGTATTTTATTAATAATAAGTTTAAGTGATACTGAAATACCCATAATTGTTTGTATTAATAATAAAGGTACTAAATACCCAACTTTAAGTTCATAAGTAGAGCCATTAATATAATATGTTTTATTAAAAATTAGATTTGTCATACATAAAACAGCTACAAATATCGAAAAAGACAAGAAATACTTATGAAACCTTGTAAGCCGTATCTCTTCCTTATCAAGGAAATATGATGTTATGTAAAATAGGGCTATAGAAATAACAGTAATAGCAATAACAACGCGAATAAATATTATAGCTACATTATTATTATGGACCCCCAGGTAGACTAACGATAAATAATTAGAAATCGATAGTAAAACTAATAAAATAGAAATCAAAAAATATAGTTGATTAATTCGGCTTCTAAAATTTTTTGATAGAACAACTAATCCGGTCGCCCCAGATATAAGTACATTTAAAATTAAAATACTTAAAGATAGCATATTATTCTTATGCTATTATAAAGCATTTATTAATGTTTTATAGTTTTAATTATCTGATTTGATTGCTTTTAATGCATCAAGAAAAATTTTCGCGGTTTCAATTTTACCTGTAGGTGATTTCATACCTAAAATATTTTTAGTTTTTAGCACATATCTACCTGATTTCATAGTTCGACCAAGTAAAATTTCTCGAGAAGCAATAGCGACTAAACCACCACCTATCACTGCGGTATTCGCTAATTGGGGGATTCCAGATAAAGTTACCTCTTGTTCCGTCATTGACGATATTAAACGCGCAGATACGTTTGATAAGCCTATTAGTTTAGCTAAATATTTTCGTTTTTCAACGTCTGTAAAATCACCGGAGCTAATTCTCTCTAAATCTTTTTCTTTAATTTTTCCATGAAAAGGTTCTTCATAACCTTGATCATATCTTTCAATGTCTATAATAGAGCTATCCCCTATATCCGTAGCCATTATTAACGCTATACCATTTTCTCTAGCAAAAATCCTCATGCCAACTTTAGATTTTAAATCATCAACTTCATCTACTATAATACTTAATCTTTGATTACTAGAAAACCCATCAGTAAAACCCTCTGGAAAATGAATTTGTTCAACATAAGGGTCTGTTAAGCTAACATTTTTAGCAACTTTGCTAATTTTAGTTTCATCAAGATCTGCAACTGAACCAGATATTCTATTTAAATTAGTAGAAGATATACTATCAGTATCTCCCA
>JAJYCU010000096.1 GCA_021778165.1 bacterium
GAGGTATAAGTCTTCTTTATTCGATAGAGGTGATACTGTACTTTGCGCTATTTTTTAATTTTTAAAGATTAGAGTAAAAAAATATGAAACAACTTATCGCTACTAAAATCGGAATGATTAGCACCATCAATGAAAATGGTGTTGTTGAAGCAGTTACTGTTTTATCTGTTGCAAAACAAGTTGTTACTCAAATTAAAAATCAAGAACATGATGGCTATAACGCCGTTCAAGTAGGCGCTAAAGAAGTTACCAAATTGTCTAAGCCACTTACAGGCCATGTTAAATTGAGTAAGTTTATGCCGAAAATTATTAAAGAATATAGAGTCGATCAAGCTGAATCAAATTTAAATGTCGGGGATGAATTAAGCCTCGACATTTTTAATGTAAACGATAAAGTTGATGTTACCTCAAATTCCAAAGGTAAAGGTTTCGCTGGTACTATTAAACGACATAATTTCAAACGAGGTCGTAAGACACACGGTGGAAGAAGTTATCGTAGACCAGGTTCGATTGGTTCGATGTATCCACAAAGAATTTTCAAGGGTAAGAAAATGGCCGGAAGAATGGGCAATGATCGAGTTACTGTTAAGAATTTGAAAGTAAATTTTGTTGATCTTGAAAATCGTCTAATCGGTCTTTCCGGCGCAGTTCCTGGTCCAAGAAAAACTACAGTTTTAATTAAAGGGAGAGCATAATGGCATCATCTCCTATTCTTTATTCTAAGAAAGCTGAAAAAACTGCAACTAAACTTACTTTAGATAAAGATATTTTTGAAATTGCTGAAGTTAATCATCAACTTTTATCGCAGGCTTATAAGACCTACTTAGCTAATGGTCGAACAAACAATGCTGTTACTAAAACACGTGGTTTAGTTTCCGGTGGTGGAAAAAAACCTTGGCGACAAAAAGGAACCGGTCGCGCTAGATTCGGATCATCGAGAAACCCTATTTGGAAAGGTGGTGGAGTTGCCTTCGGACCAACTGGCATGGAAAACTATTCATTAAAAATGAATTCCAAAGCTCGTAAACTAGCTGTTAAACAAGCCCTATCAACCAAGCTAAGTATTAATGCTATAAAATTTATTGAATCTTTTGATATTCCTAAACCAAGTACAAGTAAATTAGTTGAATTGATTGAAAAAATAGATTCAAATAAAGGTAATGTCTTATTAGTCGTATCGGTCAAAACACCTGAACTAATTTTATCAGCTAGAAATGTATCAAATTTTAAAGTTGTAAAAAGTTCTTACTTAAATGTCTTTGATATTTTAAATGCCGATAATATTGTAATAGAAAGTTCAGTACTTGAAGCTTTATCAGCTCAACTTAAAAGCTCAAAGGAGACAAAGTAATGTCTAATTTACTAGAATTGTTACCGATTTTAAGTGAGAAAACTTATAAACTTTCTTCTTCAAAGATTTATGCCTTTAAAGTTCCTAAAAATGCTAATAAAATTTCAATAAAACAACAGGTTGAAAATTATTACAGTGTCGAAGTTGCAGCTGTAAATATTGTCAAAACACCTGGTAAAACCAAACGAACTATATCTCTTACTGGTAAAAGATATGACAATTCTTACGGAAAAAGAAGCGATGTTAAGAAGGCCTATGTCTATTTAAAAGAAGGTTTCAGTTTACCGTTCTTTGATGCAATCGAAGAAGATGCTAAAAAAGAACAAAAGGCTCAAGAAAATTTTGATAAAGCAGCTGAAAAGATAGATAAAAAAGAGACCAAAAAGGCTAAGACTACCAAAAAGGAGAAGGCATAATGGCTATTGTTAATCTTAATCCAACTACTCCTGGCCAAAGAGGTAAAACAACCCAGGATTTCTCTTCAATTACTACCAAAAAACCGGTTAAATCGCTGCTTGTTATTAAAAAAACTAAAAGTGGAAGAAATAATCAGGGTAGAATTACTACACGTCACCAAGGTGGAGGCGCTAAGAAATTTTATAGATTAGTTAGTTTCAATCTTGAAGACGGCTTTAAAGGTGTGATTGAACATATTGAATATGATCCAAATCGTAGTGCCCGTATTGCTCGTGTTAAAAAAGCTGACGGTACCTATGTTTATATACTGGCAACATCTGACATGACACAAGGTCAGCAAATCAGATCTGGAGAAGACGCTCCAGTTGAGTCTGGAAACAGGTTTATGCTTAAAAACATACCTATCGGTAGCTCAATTCATAATATTGAGTTAACTCTCGGTAAAGGTGGTCAACTTGTTAGATCGGCTGGTAACAGTGCTCAGTTAATGGGTCGTGATAATGGCTATGCTCAGGTCAGATTACCTAGTGGTGAAGTTAGACTGATTAATGAAAATTGCCAGGCATCACTTGGAGTGATAGGAAATGAACAACATCAGAATGTTAAAATCGGTAAAGCCGGTAGCAACAGACACCGAGGTATCCGTCCATCTGTAAGAGGTGTAGTTATGAATGCTGTTGATCACCCTCATGGTGGTGGTGATGGTGGACGACATGGTGTTGGTGGTGGAAAGAATCACGGTTCTGCACCGAAAACGCCTTGGGGCCAGAAAACGCTTGGTTTTAAAACTAGAACTAGAAAGCGAAGTGATAAATTTATAGTAAGAAGCCGACATGCTTCTAAAAGGAAATAATTATGTCTAGATCAAGTAAAAAAGGACCATTTGTAGATTTTAAACTAGCCAAGAAAGTAAAAGCTCTTGGTTCGTCGGACAGAACCATTATTAAGACATGGGCTAGATACTCTACAATTTCACCAGATTTCGTTGGACGTACAATTGCTGTTCATAATGGTAAGGTTCATGTACCTGTTTTTATTACCGAAAATATGGTTGGTCACAAACTTGGTGAATTTTCACCAACTAGAAAATTTAGGTCACATGGCGGAAAGTTAGCGAAGGGTAAGTAAAATGTCGGTATTAGCAGTTGCCAAATCAGTTAAGATCAGTCCTAGAAAAGTTTCTCAGGTTGCTGCGCTTGTTAGAGGTCGGACAGTCTCTGATGCTTTAACAATACTATCTTATACTAACCGAAGAGGAGCTAAGGCTGTTATCGATGTTATTAAGAGTGCATCAGCCAATGCAACTCACAATCATGGTTATAAACAAGAGGGACTGTTCATTACTGAAATCACAGTTAATCATGGACCTAGTCTAAAGCGATTTAGACCAGTAGCTCGTGGAATGGCACATCCTTTTCAGCATCAAACATGTCATATCAGAGTTCAAGTTGATGGTCAGCTCCGTCAGTCAGTTAAAAAAGAGACTGCGCCTAAACCTAAACCTAAAGCTAAAACAGTTAAGGAGAAAAAGTAATGGGTCATAAAGTAAATCCAATTTCGATGCGTCTTCAAACCAATAAAGATTGGTCTTCTAAGTGGTTTGCTTCAAAAAATGATTATGCTAAGTTCTTAAAAGATGA
>JAJYCU010000097.1 GCA_021778165.1 bacterium
GGGTTGTATCTGTAACTGGTGAACCTCTTGATGGTAAGGGACCAATTGCTGCTGATTCAGTTTGGCCGGTATTTAATACTGCGCCACCTATTTTTGAAAGAAAATTAGTTGAAGATCAGGTTGAATCAGGAGTAACTGGCATAGATGCCCTATTTCCGATCGTTAAAGGTCAGCGTATGGCTTTAATAGGTGATGCTAAATCCGGAAAAAGTACTTTAGCAACTCAGCTGACAATTAATCAAAAAAACACCGATCAATTAGTTGTATATTGTTTAATTGCAAAACGACGAAGTGATATTGATACACTTTTAACTCGGCTTCATGAAAATGGTGGCATCGAGAAGGCGGTTGTAGTTGTATCAACTATGTTTGAATCACTAATTATGAGTTATTTAGCACCATATGTTGCTTGTTCAATAGCCGAATATTTTTGGCAGAAAATGGAACAAGACACTATTATTATTTACGATGACTTAACAGCCCATGCGCATGCTTATCGAGAGATAGCCTTACTGACTGGAGTTTCACCGGGAAGAGATTCTTATCCAGGTGATATGTTTTATGCCCATTCAAGCCTTCTTGAGAGGGCAGGAAGGCTTAATAGTAGTGGAAAGTGTCTAACTTCAATCCCAGTCGTTCATGCAGCGAGTGGTGATATTACTGCTTATTTACCTACAAACATTATGTCAATTACTGACGGTCAATGGATTTTAGACATGGAGATCTTTCGACAAGGCATTAGACCGGCATTAAATCTTGGGCTTAGCGTTACTCGTGCTGGTGGAGTTGGACATAATGATCGTCAGAAAGCTTTAGCTGCTCAAACTTTAAAAATATTAGCTGATTATAGACAGGCTGAAGAATTTTCACATTTCGGGACTGAACTTGCCCTCGAAGCGAAGCATTCGCTTGAAACCGGTAAGAAAATCTTAGAAGTATTAACTCAAGCACCGGGTGATACATACTCATTAACATCCCAACAATTAATGATGGATATTATTTTAAACTTAAAGGATGATGAAGATATTGATATAAATGCTCTGAAATCTCAAGTATTAGAATTCTCTAGTAAAATAACTAACGATCAGGATTATGAGACAGCCAGAGGCCAGCTTAAAGTAGCTAGTTTGAAGGGTAACGCTAAGATATCTGCTCCAGATTCAGACAAAGCAGGTGTAGATACTCAGCCAGAGGTAAAAGAAAATGCTGATTCTAATGATAAGCCGGAAAGTAACTCATGAAAAGACCTAATGAGTTAGCAAAAGAAGAAGCTTCGATGGGAGTATTAGTTGAATTAACTAGTGCGTTCGAAGGAATTGCAAGCATGAGGATTGCACAAATTAAAAACCAAGTTCTTCAGTCAACAAAATTCTTTAATGAATTATGGTCAATTTATCGACAACTCAGAGTAGATAGTTTATTTGCATTTGGACGAGATGAAAAAATTAGTCAAGATAATTTAATCCAAAAAGAATTATTTATCATAATTACTGCTGAAGGTGGTTTTAGTGGTGATATCGATCAAAAATTATTAAAGATGATGTTAAAAAGATATAGTGCCTAGAATAACGATATTATAGTAATTGGTCACCACGGTGCTATCCAACTTGCTCAAAGAGGTATTTCTTATAAAAAATATTTTAAACTACCATCAAGAGATCAGAACATCAATGTTACACCTATCACTAGGGAAGTACAGCAATATCAGAAAACTACATTATTTTATCAGGAGTATGTATCTTTAATGGCTCAACAGGTCAAAGAGATTGATTTATCTTTAGCAGTTCAACAAAAAGGTTTATCATCTGAAAAAATAGACGAAGTGATTAGTGAAAAAAATTATATTTTTGAGCCAAGTGCTTTTTCTGTAGCAGCTCATTTGGAGAGATCAATGATGCAAATTGCTATATCTCAGTTAATTCTCGAATCAAAATTGGCTCAATATGCTAGTCGATTTAGAGCTATGAGTTCATCCCACGAACGTGCTGATGAGCAGAAAAGTGAACTAAGAATGGAGTTTAATCGCTCAAAAAGATCTCTTAAAGATGAAAGACTTAAAGAGATAATAAATGGGCTTAAGAAAGTTAGACTAGGAGTACAACCTAAATGATATTAATTAATTTTATAAGTAGGAAATAGTAATGGCAGGATCAATAATTTCAGTTAAAGATTTGGTTATAAAAGCTCAATTCGATGATGATTGGCCATCTGTAAATGAACTAATAAAAGTTGAAAACAGTAATGGTACGGAATTGTTAGTAGATCATCTAGAAACAGATGGTGTGGCTTTCTGCTTGAATGTTCGTTCGGATAAAACTGTTCAAAAAGGTATGATCGCACAAAGATTGCATCATGGTATTGAAATTCCAATTGGCGAAGTAACCATTGGTCGAATACTTAATGCACTAGGAGATTCACTTGACGGTAAAGAATTTAGTGATCCGTCTCAATTAAAATATAAAGACATCTTAAAAATTCCACCAAGAACATCTAATTTTTCAATTTCAAAACCAGAAATTCTTGAAACTGGTATTAAAGTTATCGATTTCTTTACACCATTCGTAAAGGGTAGAAAAATTGGAATTATTGGAGGTGCTGGTGTTGGTAAGACAGTTTTAACCATGGAGCTAATAAATAATATTGCACAATCTGGTGGTGGTCTATCTTTTTTCTCAGGTATTGGAGAACGTATTAGGGAAGGTCACGAATTGTTTGAAACTCTAAAGGATAATGATTTATTAAAGAATACTTGTATGTTCTTTGCACAAATGAATGAAAATCCGGTTCAGCGTTCTTTAATCGGTATATCAGCCACAGCATCGGCTGAATATTTCAGAGATGAACTGAATAAAGATATTCTTTTTTTCGCAGATAACATGTATCGATATGTCCAAGCTAGAAATGAGCTTTCAACTATCCTTGATCAAGTACCGAATGAAGGAGGATATGAACCAACAATTTTTTCAGATGTAAAAATTCTACAAGATCGACTTAGCTCTAATGAAAATGGTTCTATCACTTCAGTGCAAACAATTTATGTGCCAGCAGATGATATTAGCGATCCAGCAGTACAATTAATCCAGCATGAAATGGATTCAATTATAGTTCTTTCTAGAAAAGTTGCTGAACAAGGCATACGTCCAGCTGTTGATTTAACTTTAACTACATCATCTATGTTAACTCCAGAAGTTGTCGGTGATAGGCATTATGTCTTAAGTGTCCAGGTTCAAGCTTTGTTACAGAAGTATGAGTCATTAAAAGGCATCATTGCAATTATTGGTGAAAATGAGTTAAGCCCAGCGGATCGTTCAGATTACGCAAAGGCTAAAAAGTTGATTGCTAATTTTACTCAAAATATGAATGTTATGACTAAGCACACTG
>JAJYCU010000098.1 GCA_021778165.1 bacterium
TTAACAAGAGACGTTAAAATAGAGAGGGATATAATAGCTAGAACGAGAACTGGATCTATGTTTTTTTGTTTTATTTTATCGATTAATTTTAAGCTCCATAAGACAATTAGACCCGTCATCAGGAAGACAAGATTATCATAATTGATTTGTCCTGCTAGCTGAGGAACGATTGGGATTAAAATGAATAATAAGAGCGATACAACAATTAGTTTTTTACTTAGGCCAACTTTTTCCATGATTTTTTTAAATAATAGTAATCCCGTAACAAAAATTATTAGATTTATTAATCTTAAAAATATAATTTGAGCTGTTTGATTTTGATTAAATAAGTTAAATATTCTATAAGGGAAACTTAAAAGGTAATGATATAAGTAAGACGGGTCTCTTGCTACGGCGCCATAAGGATTACCACCATTAGGTTGGCTTGTCAGAAATGGAGATAAATGATGGGAATAAATTTGGATTAATCCAAAGTGAAAATTTTCATCAAAAGCTTGTGGGAATGTTGCAAAAAAAGTAAAATACAAACCTTCTAAGATAAAGATAGCTAAGATAATTTTAATAGCTACGTGATAATTAAATTTAGCTCGAATATAAAATAATATTTTTTGTCCCATAGTAAGTTCAATTAATTATAATATATTTAAACTTAGGTTAAACTTAGAAAATGAAGATTATTATAAAAAAGTATATAGAGACTATCAAAAGTCTCTTTAAGAAGTATTTTAATAAGAAAGTTAGATTGATAGTATCTATTACTATCGTTTTATTAACTATTTTCTTATTCCTTAACTTTTTGTCGTCTCATCATCAAATTATTAATCAACTCAGAGATATAAAATTAAGTCTATTTATTGAGATACTAGGTCTTTATCTAATTGTACTTTTAGAACTTGCCATGATTTTGAGGTTCAGCCTAGGATTTCTATCATTACAGATTCCCTTCCTTGAAAATTTAATAATTAATTCATATTCTTTGATGATAAATTTTTTTATGTTTGGCCAGGCTGGTCCTGGCTTAAGAGCAGTTTATTTGAAAAATAATTATAATATTAAATTAAAAAAGTTTTTTTCTTTGATCTTACTTTATTATTTCATATATTCAATAATTAGTTTAATTTTTATTATTCTTTCCATAAATCACCATTGGTATGATTATGCCTTATTGATCCTCTTAATAATAATCAGTTATTTAATTTTAAGAGTTAAATTTACCCAGATTAAAATTAATACTATTCTGAAGAGTTTGATTGGCTTAGTTGTTTTTACTCTTTTCCAACTATTAACACAGACTTTAATTTTTGGACTTGAGCTTAAATCTATTGAACATGTCGGCATTGGCCAAATATTCGCTTACAGTGGATTTGCAAATTTAGCATTATTTGTTAGTTTAACGCCGGCTGGAATCGGTATTAGAGAAAGTTTTTTACTACTATCAAGAAGCATCCATCATATCTCCAGTAGTATAATAGTCGAAGCGAGTATTATAGATCGTTCAGTTTACGTTGTATTTTTATTAATTGTTTTAATTTTTATTTTAATGTTTCATTCATCAAGAGTTATTAAAGGGCTAAAGAGTCTAAAAAAATAACTGATTTCAAAGTGTTGTAAAAATAATTTTGATATTATTATAACTTCGGTGTATTCTTTAATCTGTTATGGTAAATATAGAGAGAACAAACCCTGACTTTCAACCTGGCGAAATGGATGATAGATTTAGGCTAATTAAAAGAATCAGTCAAGATGAACAAACTGATCCTCATACAAAGGCTGACTTATATTTTAGTAGAGTTAGAAAAGGCTGGGAACTATATAACTCGAGTGTCAAAGATGAAAGTAGAAGGATAACGATCGAACAAGCATTTTCTCTTGCCTCAGCTTTTTATGGAGAACCGGAAGGGTTCGACTTAACATTATACCTTCCTGCTAGTGATGATTTTGGCGCTGGTGAGAGATAATTTTATAAAGTATAAATATTAATATTGCAATTATTGAGATGAATGTAAAATAAGTTTGGTATTTTAGTAGAGTATTAATATGATCAGCTGCAAAGTAACCAATTAGTGCCCAGGTATTCACCCATAAAATTGCACCAATTGAATTGTATATTATAAATTTTAGCCATGACATTTCGGATATTCCGGCAATAATGCCGTTAGTTTGTCTGAGACCTTCAATAAACCGTGCAATTATTACGATTGCCCCACCTTTCTTATTGAAAAATGCTTCTAGTTTATCTAATTTAGCTGGTGTGATAAAAAGATATTTACCATATTTTTCTATTAATTTTCTACCGCCAAAATCTCCAATTGCAAAACCGATATTATCACCTATTATTGCTCCTGCAATTGCAATTAAAATTACTAAGATAATGTTAAGATGTCCGATGACTGAAAAAATAGCTGATGTAATTAAAATTGTTTCACCTGGTACAGGTATGCCAAAGTCTTCAAGTAGAATAAAGCCTCCAACAGCTAGATAACCATATTGATTAATAATCGGGGCGAGTGCTTGAACGAAAGATGGTAGATTTTGGTGCATTAAGATTATTTTAACAGAATTAAGGTCGTGATGCTTTTAGATAAAGTTTTTTAAAAGATGATAAATTATGATATTTGATTATGATGACCATTATTTTCATCTGTTTTATTAGTTTTTCTAGGTTGACTATTTTAGGCGCAATCATTTAGAATTAAAGTAGAGATTTAAAAAATAAATGCATAGCTATATAGTAAAAGAAAATACTAAACTAAACGAGAATACTCTCCTATTAACTCTAAAACGAGAAAATTCTGAAAGGCCTTTGTCTTTTCAGCCTGGTCAATATGCAGCTATAAGTTTTTATAATGGCAAAAAACATTCACCTACTAGATGTTTTTCGATTGTTAGTTCACCAACCGATCAAGACTCACTTCAATTTAGTACACGTATTAATGGAAGATATACTAAAGCTTTATCGAGGCTTCAAACTGATGATTTAGTGAATGTATATGGTCCGTTTGGTGGATTCGTTTTTGATCTAACTCAGGATAAAAAAACAGTTTTTATTGCAGGTGGAATTGGTATAACCCCTTTTATTTCGATGATGAGATACGCTAATACTCTAAAAGGAGATAATTCTGTTAATCTCTTCTATAGTGTAGCTACAGACCAGGGTATACCCTTTAAGGACGAATTAATCGATATTGGTAAGGAGCATCCTAATTTAAAAACATTATTTGTTGTCAGTCATGGAGAAATAAGTGATCAGTCATTAAATGGTCGTTCTACGACTGGTTTTATCGATTATGATTTAATTTCAAAAAACGTTGAAGGAAATCTTTCCGACTATAAATTTTACATCTGTGGTCCCCCACCCTTTATGGCTATCATTCAAAATA
>JAJYCU010000099.1 GCA_021778165.1 bacterium
TCCCAAAGGAAAAGATCGACTCAGATATGATAGAAAATAATCTATATGGCACGAATATTCCAAAAATAGATCTTATGGTTAGAACTTCTGGAGAGCAAAGGATTAGCAATTTTATGCTTTGGAGAATTAGTTATGCAGAACTATTATTCGTGGAAAAACATTGGCCGGCATTTACTAAAGATGATCTGAACAAAGCCTTAGAAGAGTACTCTAGGCGCGAAAGAAGATTTGGTAAATAATGTCAGTTTTTTTACTAATTCTTGGGATAGTATTATTCATCTCTTTAATAATAATTCATGAATTTGGTCATTTTATAGTTGCTAGAAGAAACAAGGTAATAGTTGAAGAATTTGGTATTGGCTTCCCGCCAACTGCATTATCTAAGAAGATGTCATCAGGCTATATACTTAGCCTCAATTGGCTACCATTAGGCGGCTTCGTACGGTTAAAGGGAGAACATGATAGTGATAGGGGGAAGGGCAGCTTTGGCGAAGCAAGTCTATGGGCTAAAACTAAAATTATTAGTGCTGGCGTGGGGATGAATCTAGCGGCTAGTTTTATTATATTAACTTTTTTGGCAATCATAGGGCTGCCGCAGATTGTGAATCATCAGTTTAGCATAGCTGGTGACTCAACAATAACTAAACAAGAAGTATTGGCAGGGTATATACAGCCCAATTCTCCGGCATCAAAAATCAATATTAAACCGCAAGATAATATACTAAGTATAGTTAATTCTCATGGAGAAACTATAGATGTTAATAACATAACTACGCTATCAAAGATCACGGAAGATAATGCAGGAAATAATATAATTATCAATTATCAACGTAATGGTGTTAATTATTCTAGTAAAGTTACGCTTCGTACGGCCTCTGATGTTAGAGCTAGCCTTAAAACGAGTAGTCCTAAGGGGTATTTGGGGGTAGAGCCATCAAATTATATAATTAAAAAGTATACTTGGTCTGCACCAATAGTTGCAGTTGGTTTCATGAAACAGGTAACCGTCCTTACTTTCAAGGGTATAGGCAATGCTATTATGGGACTTATACAGGGCAATACTACTAAAGCGTCTTCACAGGTTTCGGGACCAGTTGGTATCGTAGTCCTCTTAAAGAATGGCAGTCTTCTAGGCTATAGGTTTATATTTCTAATAGTTGCAATAATCTCTCTATCTTTGGCCATAATCAATATTTTACCGATCCCAGCCCTAGATGGCGGGCGATTATTTTTCACTGTGATACCACGTGTTTTATTAAAAAGGCCACTAAAACAGAAAACTGAAGAATTAATACACGGGAGTGGAATGGCGGCATTACTTTTGATCTTTGTTTTAATTACTATAGTTGATATAAAAAGATATTTTTAAACTCACAATATGCTTAAACCTGAAATTAATTATCATCAAGAAAAGGGTAATTGGAGCCCCATATCGAGTGTATTAATTGCAATTTTTATTTTTTTTGGCTCTCAAATTGTTGTAGCAATACTTTTCCGTGAGTATGTAGCGATTAGACATTGGTCAACTTCAACTGCGAGTTCTTGGTTAACAAATTCAGTGCCAGCTCTATTCATAGAGACCTTTCTAGTAGAATCATTTGTTGTTTTATTTTTATATGCGTTCATGCGCCGCAGGAATATATCTTTTAAGTCTATAGGTATAAGGGGTAAATTTTTATTAAGAGATTTAAAATATGCAATCGTGGGTTTTTCTGCCTATTTATTAATTTATCTATCAGTAGTTTCTGTATTGCAATATTTAATTCATGGCTTTAATACTTCACAAAAACAAAATCTGGGAATTCCAAATTCTGCTCACGGTGGAAATTTATGGTTGTTGTTTATTATGTTAGTAATTCTACCGCCAATAGCGGAAGAATTACTGTTCAGAGGCTTTATATATACTAGCCTGAGACCTAAGATGAATAAAATAATTGCCGCCATAATAGTAAGTTTACTGTTTGCGACTCCTCATTTATTTGAAAGTAATAATGGTCTTCTGTGGGTAGCAGGAATCGATACTTTTACGCTTTCGATGGTATTGGTTTATGTGCGAGAAAAAACTGATAAATTATGGGCATCGATAATAATTCACTTTTTGAAAAACTTTGTTGCTTTCGCCAGCCTGTATCTTTTGCATAGTAGTTAGGTTGTAATAGTTAATAAAATAAGTTATTATTAGGGTTAGATATGAGACTTTCTAAAACATTTGCTAAATCCACTAAGAATGTACCTTCTGATGAGAAAGCTAAGAACGCACAGCTATTAATAAAAGCTGGTTATGTACATAAAGAGATGGCTGGAGTATATAGTTATCTTCCCCTTGGGCTTCGTGTTCTGAATAATATAGCTAATATAGTTCGAGAAGAAATGAATTCTATTGATGGTCAAGAAATATTGATGCCCGCACTTCAAATAAAAGAGCGATATACAACGACCGGACGCTGGGACGATAGGATTGTCGATGATTGGTTTAAAACTAAATTAGTTAATGGTACCGAATTAGGTCTTGGTTTTTCTCATGAGGAAAACCTCGTGCCACTAATGAGGAAGTACATAAGTTCTTACCGTGATCTCCCAATCCTAGCCTACCAGATACAAACTAAGTTTCGTAATGAGCTTCGCTCAAAAAGTGGGTTAATGCGTGGCCGTGAATTTTTGATGAAAGATATGTACTCGTTTGCAATCTCTCAAGAAGAACACGAAGTAATTTATACAAGAGTCAAAGAAGCCTATTTAAAAGTGTTTAGTCGACTAGGATTGGCTAGTGAGACATATATAACAACGGCCAGTGGTGGAAGCTTTAGTAAATATAGTCATGAATTTCAAACTTTAAGCCAAGCCGGTGAAGACACGATTTATATTGATAGAGATAAGAAGGTTGCAATTAATAAAGAAGTTTTTACAGATGATGTGATTGCAGGCCTGGGCCTGAAGCGCGAGAGGCTCGAACAGGTTCGAGCCATTGAAGTAGGTAATATATTTAGTCTTGGAACAAAATTTACGGAGCCTTTTGGGCTAAAAGTTAATAATCGGGCTGGTGAAACCCAAACCTTAATAATGGGATGCTATGGAATTGGAATTAGCCGGGTATTGGGAACTATTGTCGAATTTTATTCTGATGACAAAGGAATAGTATGGCCTAAGTCTATAGCCCCAGCAAGAATAATTTTAGTTAGGGTTGGCGACAACTCTAAGGTTATTAAAGTCGCAGACAAGCTATACGAAAGCATTATGTCTAAAGGTATAGAAATTATTTATGACGATAGAGACGTAAGACCAGGTGAAAAATTTTCTGACGCTGATTTATTAGGTATACCATCAAGAGTAATTGTTAGTGATAAGAC
>JAJYCU010000100.1 GCA_021778165.1 bacterium
GTTGATTTAATTGGCCCTTTTGATGTAAAAAGTAAAATTGCTGGCAATGTATTGGACTGACTAAAATTACCGATTTGATTTTCTACCAAGGTAGACTGAGCAGTTTTAGGCAAAAATGATGATTCGGCATTATTGGATAAACCACTAATTTTGCCGAATGTCGGACCTCCAAAAGCTGCTACCACTAGCCAGAACCCTATTATAATAAATGCTAAAAGATAAATTTTTTTTATATTTTTCATACTCACAATCATTTTATTTTATTTTACCGATAATTGGAAACTTATTTATAAAAGAGTTATTTTTGATTAATAAGATAATTGCCTCGGCAACTTCTTTTCTTGATACCAAAACCTTAGCTGGTCCGAGCTCAACTAAGCTAAATTTCGACTCATACAAGTCGTGAAGCTTCAAGACCCTTATGATAGTCCAATCCAAATCAGATTTCTCAATTACTTCGGCGTGTTTAAGACCATCATCAATCCTTTTTGGGTCAATTAATTTAATTGAAAAGTTTAGTAGTCGATCGATTAGCGTTATTTTATCGCCAGTTTTTCTGACTCCGGTGCCAGTTAAACTAATTAACCGTCGAATATTTTGTTTTTTCATAGCCTTAATTATGTTCGATATTGCCTGAGTCTGAAGATTAGAAGGCGACTTTCTGCCATGTCCAATTAGGCTGACCACAACCTGGCAACCAGAAATTAATTCTTCAATTTCAGAATAATTTAGAGCGTTGCACTTAACTACTTCTAAATTATCTTTGTTAGTAAGCTTATTACTTCTATTGATACCAGCTTTAATCTGATAACCATTCTTAAGAGCTAAATCAATAAATTTAATTCCGCTTTTACCACTTGCACCTACAACAGCTATTTTCATAATTTACCTAAACAAACCCATCACTACCAAAGTACTAAGCGATGTTATGATCACCCCCCAGAGCATATCGATAATAGTAATAATACTCGACCATTTTTTTAAAATGGCTTGGGAAGTTAGGTCAAAAGTAGCGTATGTCACTAGACCAAACACCGCACTAGATATCAGATACTTATGCCACGATTGGTGTTGATTAGGATAAATTACAAAAAATAATAATCCTCCTATAAAAACCAAATAAAAAATTCCAGCCGCCGCCAAATTAGGTTTTTCGGCCAGCATATCTTTCAAATAATGTTTATATAATTTCGGCGATATCTTACCTAGCCATAGACTATCCATCAACAAAAATACGATCAACGTTAGGATATATATTATAAAAAAATTAAATCTCATAATTTATTTAAAATTTTTAGGCGGCCAAAGAATGATAGGGGACGTCACGGTAATATATTTTTGATATTTAGTATTTAACTTAAGTCTTTTTTCAGACAAAGGAATTCCCGAAACGAACAAAATAAGAACTGATAATAGCAGGGGAGAGAGCATAGTAAAAACTGGCACATTTAATCCAAAACAGATAAGCCAGATAGCCCACCATGATACAATTTCACCAAAATAATTAGGATGTCTGGAATATCGCCAGAGCCCGGAACTCAAAAATTCATCCTTACCTCTTTTTTGTTTATGAAAATTGCTCTTCTGGTAATCGGCTAAAGTCTCGATAATAAATCCAACCAGCCAAATCAAAAAACCAATATAAACAGCCCAATTAATCAATACATTACTCTGTGACTGAAACACAAAAATAATCGGCAGAGCTATTATGAAGGCCAAGACTGCTTGAAGTAAGAAATTTTGTAACAAACTTCTATAATTAAACTTATTTCCCCACTTTAGTCGAAAATCAGCATACCGGCTGTCCTCTTTTTTTGTTTTAATCATTTTGCCTAAGACGTAAAAACTGAGTCTAAAGCCCCAAACATTAATCATAAATGCCAATGTCAACTTAGTGGCATTAAGCGACTGACTACTGAACAACAAGTAGTCTGTTATTAAAACAAAGTACAACCCCCAAAAAACGTCTGCAACTGAAGAGTTTTTAATCAACAATGAGATAATATAACCTAATATCGAAGCAGTTAATATGATTGCAAGATAATTTACATAAGTCATTTATAACTTTATTGTAACTGTCTAAAGCTCTAAATAAAACTGTTTTTTAAGCCATCGAACGAGCAAAAGTATCACCAGGTAACCAATTACCATCATCATCAAGCGATACACCAACCAACTTATCTTGATATGATGTGATTGCAGTAAAGGCTACATGAAGTTCACCTTCTCCAACTATCGATCTAGGAAATAATACCTTACCCAATTCGCCTCTTTCATGGGCTAATCTTCTCTCAAGAGGTTTATCGTTTTGAGGATCCCACATTAATTGGCTTCCGCCACCTAATATTTCAACTGCGGCAGTTGTAATAACTCCTTCTGGTGAACCACCAGAACTGTAAAGTACATCTATGCCACTATCCTCAAAACATGTACTAATAGCAGGCAAGACGTCACCTCCCGAAAGTCCAATCACACGAGCACCAATTTTGTTGGCAACAACTAAAACGTCACTGTTTCTCTCTCTTAATAAAGCGGCAATTACTAACTCAGAAGCTTTTTTACCAAGTGCTTCCGCGATCAATCTTAAATTTTCCTCAACGTCAGCATCCAATCTAACATCGCCACCGATTGTTAGTAATTTTTTTGCCTTTGGACCAACAAATATTTTTTTCATATATCTAATACCTGACCAGGGCATCATATGATCCTTCTGAGCTAAGGCAACGATTGAGATACCACCTTCTTGACCGTTGGCAACAAAGCTAGTTCCTTCAATTGGATCAACTGCTAAATCATACAAGCTGTTAAAATTGCTACCCAATACATCGCCATGGGCCAACATCGGTGCTTCGTCCTTGACTCCTTCACCCATTACAACTTCACAACTAAAGACATCATTATTACTTAAAATCTTTCCAATCGTATCGACAGCTGCTTGGTCGGCAGCAATCTTATCCCCCATACCAATGAATGGGGCAACCGCCACCGCTGCCTCTTTAGTAGCAGTGGTCAAAACTTCCTGAATTAATAGCTTATTAGCTGGCACATTACTTACTCTTGGTTGTAACACTTTGTATCCTTTTTTTAAAGACAATAAATAGATTTTAAACTAATATAATATTGATTGCTTGATATTAAAATGATAAAATAATGACGAGTTATAGATAATGTTATATACATCTCATCATTATTCCGACGGTTTCTGTAAAGATTTATCCGATCAATGCCAAGACGACATCGATTCAGGCATATCAATAAATCTTGTTGCTATGCCTGGAGCCGGAGTTACCTTTTTCCTT
>JAJYCU010000101.1 GCA_021778165.1 bacterium
TCCGTTAGCACTTACACCACAAATGAAAGATGATTCATAACTACTTGAGCCTGTGGAGCTAGACGGATGTGCATTTAGTGACGATGGGATTGTAAGAGTCTGAGAGCTGGCATAATAACTGTTTACTAGTTTCTGGGCGGTTGACATGTAGGCTTCGTAATTACTACCGTTACTAGTAGCGGATCTTTGAATAGTTTGTGCTGCCATCCAGGGACTCATAGTTTGCCAACCCGACAGTCCCGCTAGCCTTTGATAGAAAGCCGCCGCCGCATAGGCGGGTGTCATTATCTGACTAACAGCAGCAGGATAATTATTGTCGTATTGTTGAGACAAAGTCGGGCTTGATTCTATACTAGGCGGAGCAGCAGAAACTAAAGTACTCCAACCAGAAGCTATTCGTTGTTGAAATATTCCGAGCGAGTCGTAATCACTACCATCGCCCTGCTTGTTTGGATTAATCTCTGAAATAGGTATGCCAGTATTCGCCAAATTCAATAAACCAGACTCGTCTAGTCCAGTAATAAGACCAACCAGTGCGCCCTGTTGACCCAAATTAAAAGCTTTATCAATACCGATTATGATTTGGGCATTAGCAATTGATGCTTGCGAGGCATTTGTAGTGGAGCCTGATCCAGAAAATGAAGACAATATATTAGACGAACAAGAGGTTACTCCTGTTGAATCAAACCAACCAGTATTGTTGTATATTGAAGACCACTGGTTTGCATTATAAGCAAGAACCGGTGAACTAAAAAGAACCGACATTGCCGACAAAACGATTATTATATTTTTTAGACCACTTAATTTTTTTTTCATTTGGCAGGCGATCCACTACTTAAACAAGCATTATTGGCTGAAGTTGTAATACCGTTACTGAGCTGACACAATTGATTCATGCTTGTATCATAAGCCATGGCTAACCTAAATCTAAAGACAAGATCACCGAGCTGTGGATTATTGTAACTAAGATTTTGTGGAGAGCATGTGCCCTGAGTTGGATTTACATAACCATTACTGTCTCTGACAATGTCGGGTGTAGAACCACTTGGATTTGCTAGTAAAGATCCAAGAGACCCAGCCTGACTTAACTGCATATCACCACTAGGATCTGTTGGATCAAAAGAACCATCACCGTTTGCATTGTATTGATAACCAAAACAATTGCCGTATGTCTCAGCTATATATGTCTCAGCTTTTATAGGAGTGTTGTTGACAATAACTGGTGGAGCAGTATCGAGTTTTATCTGATTTTCTAAAGGTGAATAGAGTGGATTGTGGTCTATTTTAGACAATTCATCATTTGACCAACCAAACTCTAAAATGCCGAAATTACTAGAAATAGGATCTGGGTTAGAGGCCGCCAGTACTAGATTTGGCGATAAGATCTCGAGCATTGGCTTAATTAAGTTAAGAGGATTAAGAAGATCCCCGATAGTTTTTAAAATATTACTTAAACTTGAAAAATGCATGATAGACATAAACTGAACGACTGTTCTAGATAAAAACGAATAAGGGTTCGAAAGAGAGGCATAACGATTGTAAGCATTTTGTTTTGACATAGCAGTTTGAAGAGCGTTTTGATTAGATACATTAGACTGTATCAGTTCTGATTTGGTTAAAGGCCTACCAAATGTTTGTGACCGGTTAAGTTCATTAGATTGAATCATGGCGCCCGATAGAGCTTCATTGGCCAAAGAGTTTTTCTGAGCCAGGCCATTGGTGTTGATGCCAGCTTGTTGCATTACCATAACCTTGGCAATAGTAGTTAAGCCAATAACCCCACCTAATTTTATTAATTCAGACGTAACCCCATGCGGAAAAACAAAGTCTATACCCCTGTTAATTCCATTTCTGAAAGCGGTTGTTTCTAATGTTTTTATACCATCGGTAACAATAATCTTATCCGTAAAATAACTTACGATTTTACTAGCTATAGATGTTGCTTCGGCATCTGCAAGACTAACCGTCTCAGCCCTGATTGTTTGCAGTGCCGCTTCTTCTTCTCCATCAGTAAAAAAGTTTATCACTAGCATTCCAAGTCCTGTCGCAAGTGCATATTTTGGATTTGTTAGAATGTAACATTGGCCTAGTATGGACCGGGCAACTGTTTCAACCGGACCGGGCAAATGTATTAAATTGAATATATCGTAGTAATAACCCCCGGAAGAACCAGCTTCAGGACTAAAATTAGTCGATGTATTGATTGAGCCACCGTTTGCTAATATTTCAGGGTACGAGTTCGAGTAGTCTCCTAAATTAGAGTTTGTTGCTCCAATTGCATTAGCTAATGCGCCGCCATTGTTTCCTACTAAAGTTCCATTTTTTTGCTCGTCGGCTTGTGATGCTAGACCATCGAACAGATTTTGTTCTCGGGTTGTCTGACTAGAAATAGTTGGCCCAGATTGATCAACCGAGCCGTTATAAATTATACAGAGTGGCACAGCGGCTGCGTAGACTGGATTAAGCAACCCAAGAGCACTATTTCCCAATGAGTCCATTTGCGACAAAGCAGTGTCAGCAATTGTTTTAGCCGCTGGATCGATACCGTTATTTGCTACTATATTTTCGACCGTAGAGGTGTTGGCAATATCTTTTGCTTGAGCCGCCGCAATTTGTTGATTAGCTTCATTAATTACATATACACTGTCGGCAGGTAAAATCGCACTAGCTTCGGTATCAGCTGCTAAGTTTTGGGCCTCAGCGGCTTGTTCTTCTTCGGCAAATTTAACACCGCTTTCTTTCGGCTTCGGAGAAGCTCTGAATTTACTTAAAATATATCCCGTTAAGTTGCCATCAGTTAGACCTAAAAGCCTATTTATCACCAGTCCTTGAGAAATTTCGTTTATACCCTTAGTATCCATTGAATCAGTTAATGCTGGTTTAAATGTTGACCAAAAATCAGCAGTTGAGTTAGTTTTTAATATAAATTTTAATACCGGAATATGACTACCTAATCCTGATACTTCCTCGGCAGGATAAAAAGTTTTTTGCAGGACACCGGGGCACTACTATATTCCGAACATCTCAGTTACTCCAAATGCGACAATGCCCATCTGTATGACCTGCTTCCCATCCCATTTACCGAAGAAGCCGTCAAACATGTATCCCGAAATATCAGGCAGGTCCAGGATTTTCTGGAGCAAAAACTGGTAATAGAGATAGTCAGCTATTATACCCCGGTTGCACCGCAGCTCACCGAGCTGGAATTTATCAATGCCGTACTTGAAGAGTCCGGTTGCGATTTGCTGCTTGATGTAAACAATGTATTTGTCAATGCATTTA
>JAJYCU010000102.1 GCA_021778165.1 bacterium
ACTTGTCCTCGCCATATCTATGTTCTGTAGTTTATAATAAGTCTAAGACATGGAAAATAAAACTATATTCGATTTAATCATTGAAGGTGATGTACCCAGCTATAAAATTTATGAAGACGATAAGGTTCTGGTAATTTTGGATATCAATCCAATAAACAAGGGTCATAGTTTAGTGATCCCGAAAACTAAATCAATTAATTTTACTGATTTAGACGAAGACACTTATGCTCATGCCACAAAAATAGTTAAAAAAGTGGCTGATAAACTAATGCAGGTTTACAGTCCACCGAAGGTTGGAGTTATCATTGAAGGATTCGAAGTTCCACATACTCATATTCATGTATTCCCTGCCTACTATCCAGAAGATTTTAGAAAAAAACCCGAAGACAAGTTAAAGCTAAACGAACAAGAGATGACCAACATATTAGAAAGCCTAAGAATAAGCTAATGACATCCTTTTTCATTGCCCTAATTCTGGCTGTCGGAGCAGTATCCTTCGTCTATAACAAGATTACTACCAGACGAGGTATCCTAGGAAAGCAAATGTACCAACTTTTAGCAGTCTCTTTTTTTATAGCTTTTATAGTTAGCTACACTCTACTCCACTTTGCATTAGGTCTAAAATAAGCTAGTTTTTCAGATAATTTTTGTTTAACTTCGGATTAAAAACTGGTATTATATGGCTATGAGTGGTGGAAAAAATGATTCTAGTGAGAAAGTGCTTGGAAAAAAACTACAAAAAGCCCGACAATTTGCTGGTCTTACCCAACAAGAATTATGCGCTAAAGCAAATTTAAGCTATTCTACCCTAGCTAAAATCGAAAGAGGAGCTATTAGAGCTCCATCAATTTTTACAATCGAATCAATCGCTGATGTTTTGAAGCTTACTTTAGACGAATTAATTGGGAGAAAAACTCCTAACACAGTATCTTACAAAAAAAATAAGAACGGCGTTGAATTTATTTACTTTGATTTAAATGGTTGTCTAGTTCGTTTTGCCGAAAGAGCTTTCTCGTTGATTGCTAAAGATTTCGGCACTTCAATTGACACTATCGAATCTGTTTTGTGGCGTTACAACGATGATGTTAATAAAAATATTCTTTCTATAGAAGACTTCAACCGGATATTGGCTAGCAGCCTAGGAATAGAAAAGATAAATTGGGCTGATTATTATTTAAAAGCCGTTGAGCCAGTTACTTCGCTCATTAATCTTATGGAATGGGCGGCTGAAAACTATCATATCGGTCTCATGACAAACAGTATGCCAGGAATAGTTAATGCTATGTTCGAAAGTGGAATACTCCCTAAACTAAACTACGACGCTATTATAGATTCTTCGGTAATCGGACACGTAAAACCAGAAGCAGAGGCCTACAAAATTGCTACCGAAGTCAGTAAAGTAGATCCCGAAAAAATCTTACTAATCGACGATACTAAGGCTAACTTAATCGCCGCAGAAAAATTAAACTGGAAAACAATGTGGTTCGATTATGCTCGACCAGAGGAATCTAGCGAAGACATTAGAAATAATATTGAGCCGGTAGCCTAAGAAGTAAATCTTTCTTTTTCTTGATTCAGACTGGTCAGGTATCTTTTTTCTTCATCTAGACTAATTTTCGTCTGTTCAATTAATTGCTTAGGGGCTTTATTCAAATATTCCTCATTTTCTAATCGACTAGTTAAAAGCTTAATCGAATTTTCGGATTTAACTATTTTTTCAGATAAGTTACTCAAGTAGTTAGTGATCGTAAATTTATCTATATCTAGCCAGCAATCAAACTTTGTTGATGTTAGATAGAAACCGTTCCCATCATTTACTTCTATAACATCTTTAAGGGTGGCCAGCCGTTTGATTATATCGGCGTTCTGGCTGATGACGAGATTAGGCTTGTAATAGAGAGTCAGACCATTGGCTGAAGTTTTCTTAACAATTTCCCGTGACTCTATGATGATATTTTTAATTTCTTCGAAGTTAATTTGTTTTTTATAATCTGGTTCAGGAAGATCTGAATAAACTTCCGAGGACAAAACCTGGTCACTATTGATTTCTAGGGTTTGCCATATCGCCTCGGATACAAAAGGTGCGAAAGGATGGACTAATCGTAAAATTGCTGTGAAAGTTTCTAGTAGTAATTCTTTGTTAAGGTATTGCTTGGAAAATTCTATATACCAGTTCGCGTAATCATTCCAGACTAACCGGTAAAGAATATCGAAAGCCTCCCAAAAATTATAATTATCCAATAATTTAGTTATCTCAACTTGGGCTGTCTTTATCTTTGCTACTATGAAATTATCGGCGTCAGAATTAAGTTGAAGAGTGTTTAATGATTGATCTACGTCAAGAGTCCCTTCTATGAATCTGGCTATATTCCAAAGTTTGTTACAGAAATTTCGGCCTGCTATCACCTTATCAATAGAAAAAATTTGATCGTTACCAGGGCTAACCCCTGTTATTAAGGCAATTCTAAGTGCATCGGCGCCGTATTCATCAATAACATCAATCGGGTTAATAATTGACTCAGGTCTAGACTTACTCATCTTTTGACCATCAGAAGTTCTAACCAAACCATGCAAATAAACTTGCTTAAAAGGCACCTGGCCAGTCATGAAAGTAGTTGATAGTATCATTCGGGCTACCCAGAAGAAAATAATATCCCAGCCAGTTTCAAGAACATTGGTAGGATGGTAAGTCTGAAAATCAAGACTCTTTTTAAGAAGATCCTCGAAGCTCAAATCAAGATTATCGGAAATCGACGGATCAACAAGCGTAGAAAATGTCCAAAGAGAAGAGCTAAACCATGTATCTAAAGTATCGGGGTCCTGTTCCCATTCATGAAAACCTTCACTTTTATCGGTTGGAGGCAAAATACCACAATAAACCTCTTCCCTGCCATCAGTATCTTGCCGATACCAGACGGGAATTCGATGTCCCCACCAAATTTGTCTAGATATACACCAATCTTTTAAATTATTAATCCAGTTAAAATAAGTTTTTTCAAATCTTGAAGGTATAATCTCAATGTCTTTTTCTCTGATAACATCGGTTAATATTTGCTTGAAAGAAAGCTGACTTCCCTTCCAGTCTATGACCGGCTTATTTACATCTATAAACCACTGTAATTTAATTTGTGGCTCTATAATACCACCACCTCTAGAATTAACTGCCAAGTTGTGTTCATAATCATCTTCGATTTTAATAACTAAATTTTTCGTTGTTAATTTTTCAATTATTTTCGGTCTTGCATCTCTGATGTCCATGCCAGCAAATTCAC
>JAJYCU010000103.1 GCA_021778165.1 bacterium
TCACGAGATTCATCATAATTAATCTTGCAAACTTTTATCATATTTACTAAAGTACGATCCATCGATTGAATACCAAATTCAGCACCAGTTTGAATAACTGCCTCAAGTTGGTGTGATTTACCTTCTCTTATAATATTTCGAACCGCTGGAGTAGCGACTAAAATCTCGGCTGCTGCCATTCTTCCACCGTCAACCATTGGCACTAAACGTTGAGAACAAATTGCCATTAAAATATTCGATAACTGTGCTCGTATTTGAGCTTGTTGGTGAGGTGGAAAAACATCAATCATACGATCAATTGATTGACTAGCTGAATTTGTGTGTAGAGTTGCAAAAACCAAGTGTCCTGTTTCAGCAATTGTTATGGCACTTGCTATTGTTTCAAGATCTCGCATTTCACCAAGTAGTACTACATCGGGGTCTTCACGCAGTGCTGATCTTAAAGCTGCACTAAACGAATAAGTATCATAATGAACCTCTCTCTGAACTACAATTGATTTATTAGAAATGTGTGTATATTCTATAGGATCTTCGATAGTAATAATGTGCTTGGATTGTTCAAAATTTATTTTTTTGATTAGGGATGCTATAGAAGTGGATTTGCCTGAACCAGTCGGTCCTGTTACTAAAACTAAGCCATGCGGGTATTCAGCGAATTTATTTACTATAGCTGGTAACCCTAATTCCTCAACAGATGGTATATCATTATTAATATACCTAAAAGCACCAGCTAAATTACCTCTTTCATGAAAAGCATTAACTCTGAACCGGCCTAAATCACCAAACGCGAAACTAAAATCAAATTCTTTGTCTTTAAGAAGTATCTGTTTCTGGTCATCATCTAAAATAGAAAATAAAAGTGATTCTATGGACTCTTCGGTTAAAATATCTCCATTAGTTGAAGGCTCTAGCCTACCATCAATTCTAAGCATTGGCTTTAAACCTACTTGTATATGTAGGTCAGATGCCTTTCTTTTTACAACTTCTTCTAATAATAATTCTATTCTTAAATTTTCTTTCATAATATATTCATTCCTTAACTACTGCCAACTGATGCTACCCTATCGATTTCATGGATAGTAGTTAACCCTTTTACAGCTTTTAAATAACCATCCTGGCGCATTGTTATCATTCCTTCTGCTTGAGCAGCAGCCTGAATCTCTGAACTAGTAGCTCTTTTGAGAATCAAATTTTGTATAGCAGTTGAAACTTCGAAAGCTTCATAAATGCCCATTCTACCCTTAAAACCACCTGGACTATCAGGGGATTCTATTCCCCTTGTTAAAGTATAAGCATTTTGACCAATAACTGGCAAGTCGGAATAACCTAAATCTTCTGATATCGTTGCAACTTCTTCTGCTGATTTCGGTAATAATGTTCCGATTGTTTCTCGAATCGCTGCATTCTCAACTTCATTCGATAAGTACTCTTCCCTTTTTTCACCAATTCTTCTTACTAATCTCTGTCCAATAACAGTTCTAATAGTACTTGCAATCAAAAAGGGTTCAACTCCCATATCTAATAATCTTGGGAGAATTCCAGCTGCAGAATTTGTATGTAGAGTCGAGAAAACTAAATGCCCAGTTAATGCTGCCTGTATTGCAAGTTCTGCAGTCTCATGATCTCTAATTTCACCAACCATAATAATGTCTGGATCTTGACGTAAAATTGATCTAAGCCCTGATGCAAAATTTAAACCAACTTCAGCATTAACTTGAATTTGATTTACACCACTCATTTTATATTCAACTGGATCTTCCATTGTAACAATATTGATATTATCGTTTTTAATTTCAGATAGTAATGCATACAATGATGTGGATTTGCCTGAACCAGTTGGCCCTGAGGTTAAAATCATACCGCTAGTTGCATCTATACCATTTTTAACTGCTCTGAAAGTTCTACCAGCAAAACCCATATCAATCAGTTTTAAAGAAGTGCTTGATTTATCTAATAGTCGAATCACGACTTGCTCACCCCAAACTATAGGTGAAATTGCAATTCTAAGATCAATTTTTTTATCTCCCACAATTATAGTAAAATCTCCATCCTGAGGAATTCTGTGTTCATCAATTTTTAAATCTGATAAAATCTTAATTCTTGATATCAAAGCAGCTTCGGTATTTTTCGGCAATTTCATAATTTCTCTCAAAACTCCATCGACTCTTGCTCTAATTCGTAAACTGTCTTCTGTTGGTTCAATATGTACATCACTGGCTCTATTATTTGCTGCATAGTCCAGTATTGATGTTAGGATCTTACTAATAGGCGAATCCTGAGCGATAATTTTTACCTTACTATCCGTCGAGGCTTGACCTTTTGATATCATCTCAGCTTCATTAGACTTAGTAATATCGGCTAAATCATTAATTACTTGGTCATTAATATCAACCTTGTATTGACTTAATATATTCTTAATTCCCTCTTCGCTAGCTAAATAAACATTTAATGGCATCCCAATCTTGTTTGTCAAAAAATCAATTGCTTGGATATTATCAGCATCTAGCATCGCAACTGCTAGTTTACCATCCGTCATACCTAGCGGGACTGCCATGTAATGTTCCGCCAAGTCCTGTGGAATATAATCTAATAATTTTTGGCTAACTTTTACTTGTGATAGATTGGCATAAGGTAAATTATTTATTTTAGCAATATATTTGGTTAATTGTTCATTGGTTAAAATCTTATTTTTTATTAAGATTCCAATTAATGATATCTTCTCGTCTTTTGCCTGTAACTTAAGCTCTTCTATTCTGTCATAAGTTAAAATTCCATCATCAATTAAATTTTGTTCTAATTGATTTTGTGAAATGTTTGATAGAAGACTCATTTAAATATATTTTTCCAATTAAGGTTTTGGAGTCCCAAATGGAGTCAAATTTGTTCCATTACCGATCTGAGTATAAGGTGTTAAATCAATTGAGTTTGTATTAAAAAATTGAGTTGAAGGGTATACGAAACTATTAGATATTACTGGAACAGTCTCAACAGTGTTTAATGTTGGATTTTTAAATAATATAGGTGGAATAAAAATAGAAAATGCTATACTGAAAAAAATTATTATGATAATTATTGCGTAATTATTATTTTTCATTAATTAACTAACCTCTTACTTATTGTAAATTGTACACCTGGTTGATAATATGTCTGAGCTGAAATAGTTAAAGATAAATTATTTTGATTACTCGTTAAATCAAATTTCAAAATATCAATCGGCCTAATAGATCGCTGAAAAGCATTTATAAGATTTTCT
>JAJYCU010000104.1 GCA_021778165.1 bacterium
GTTGGTATGCCGCTGAGTGAAGCCAAAGGCATTGATCCTAACTTTATCATTTTAGAATCAGATCCCGCCAAATATCACTTTATTTATCAAAAACTGATCTCAATCATGAAAAAATACTCACCAGATATTAAAATGAAAAGTATAGATGAGGGTATTATAGATTTTCACAGCACTAGGTCGAATATCAATACCAAGCCGCTCGAAACAATAGGTTATGAGATTAAAAATACTATCAGACGAGAGATTGGTTCTATAGTGACCGTCAACATTGGCATAGGACCAAATCAATTCTTAGCCAAACTGGCGGCTTCTTTACATAAGCCTGACGGCCTGGATATCATTAATCATCGAAATTTAATGAATATTTATCAATCTTTAAAATTAACAGATTTGCCTGGAATAGCTGAACATTACCAAGCCAGACTCAATGCGTCTAACATATTTAGTCCAGTTGATTTCTTAAATGCACCTTCCGATTTACTGAGAAAGACGGTCTTTAATTCAGTTATTGGTGAAGATTGGTACTACAGATTAAGAGGTTTCGAAATGGACAACATACAAACCAAACTAGGACAAGTTGGCAGGCAATGGGTTTTAAGTAAACCAACCGGAGAAAATAATATTCTAACATCGGCTCTTCAATATCTTTGCCAGACAGCCGGCAAAAAACTTCGGTACAAAAACGTTGATGCCAGAGGAGTCTTGGTATGGCTTAATCTGGTCGGTGGTGAGGGATGGTATCAAAGAAAAATGTTTAAAACTTCCTTCTATTCGGATTATGATATATATAGAAGAGCTCTCTACTTACTAAACCAAAGACCCGTCAGGGCTACAGTGCAAGCCATGGGTATAACTTGTTACGGACTGTCAAAAACCAGCAGACACCAAATAAGCCTGTTTGATGAAATTAACAAAACCGAAAGATTAACTGACGCCATCGATATTATTAACGAAAATTACGGCGTATTTAAAATACTGTCGGCAAATGCCTTAATAGGAGATAAGCTCATTAAACAAAAAATACCGTTTGGTGGAACTGAATATTTTCAACTTTTAATAAGTTCCAGTTAGGTTTTGAGCAAAAGTATAATTTTGATAAAATAAATAGATTGTAAAAACGGTTAAACATATTAATTATATTCTCATGCTTGAAAAAACTAGAAAAAAGATCAAAAAATTAATAAAGAACGACTTGATCTTAGCGATTGTAATAACGATTACACTGGTTTTACTTGGAGTTATCATAGGATATGAAAACAACAGAGTAATTCCGACGACTAAGTTAACGGTTAATACATATACTCTTGAGCCAAAAAATCCACTTAAATTTCTGTCAAACTGGGATGGACCAATATATTTAAACATAGCTAAAAATGGCTATAACAAAAACTACTTGGTTAACTTCTTTCCGTTATATCCAGCACTTGTAGCAATTGTCCATAAAATAGTTAGCTCTTTGCTGGATAGTGGATTGATAGTAGCCTGGTTATTCATGGTTGGTACTTTCTATTACTATATAAAAATAGTCAAAGAGTACTACCAGCCCAAGAAAAGAGATGAAGTAATTAAAGCAGTACTTGTATTTGCTTTGTATCCGACGGCTATCTTTTTTGTAGCAACTTTCAGTGAAAGTCTTTTCGCCTTCCTTTCACTAGCAGCTCTTTACTATGCTCTAAAAAACCATTATAAATTAGCAGCTATTTTTGTGGCACTTGATACAATGACAAGAATTAACGGAGTTTTTGTACTCGCCTTAATACTTAGTATTCTCTTGTTTAAACATAAACAAAAACTTAGTAAAGTTATAAAAACCGGGCTGCTCGGAAGTGTTGGAATTATTTTTTATATGATTGCTATGTATATCAGATTTAAAAATCCATTAGAATTTATAAAAACCCAACAGAATCATGGCTGGTTGCATCACAACATTTTTACACAACTCTCCCACATCTCTATATTGAATTTATTATTCTTAATACCAGTTATAATAGCAATCTTTTATTGGTGGAAAAGAGAAGTTAGTTTCTCTATTTACAGTTTACTTTATCTACTTATCCCAGTTATAGGCGGTCAGTTCGGTGGATTTGCTAGGTACACTTTAATGGTCTTTCCAATTCCTTTAATGATCTACGAATACACAAAGAATAAACAAGTTTATTTTGCTATAGTAATTTCGTTATTTAGTATGGGTTGGATGTACTTGCTATTGCAATATAGCGGTGGCTATATAGGAAGTTAATTATCGCCACCACCGCCACTAGATTGGACTGGGATATAAATTGGAGTATAAACTGGCTTATAGATTATTACTGGAGCGGATTGAACATTAACTATTTTAGCTACAACTTGAAAATCAGCGTAGGCAAGACCATTATAGTTTTCGGCAAAAGCAACTATCCTATATATACCAGGATTAACAAAAAGATTTGACCATTGATTATAGTTCTTCGTTATCGAATCATGAGCTTTAATTACTAAGTTACTGGGCTGTGACTGACAATAAGTAGAGGATGCATTATCCGATATTTGATTCCAACTGCCATTATTATAGCTATAAACATGAAGCCAAGGTTTAGGACATTTATCGATTAATGTGACTGGGATATTAAAATTATTTGTAAGGGTAAAGCTAATTGTGTCACCGACGGTATATTTTATTTTTGACATTGTCAGTCCAAGTTGACCAGATGCGAAATTAAGTGTGTTTACTTTATTTATTTGTTTAACAAAAAATATAATAAATAAAACTGCCACTGCAGCATAAAAAATTGACCAATTTATCAGTCTTTTGCGTTGATTTCGTTTAAAATAATCCTGGTAGGCATTATGTTTATCGCTCATATTGACCTCGCTCGACTTAACCTATAAATCATTAATAGAGCTGCCAAAACACCGAATATAATCCAGGCAATTCTAAATATTCCGTGGGCAAAATCAGTTCCGATATATAAGGCGTGAATAAAAACAAAAATGAAAACTAAATAGGACAAGAAATGTAATGATTTCCATTGGTTCGGTTTTTTGTTAATCCAAAGAAGAGAACTAAGCACGATAGCTAATATAAAGTAAAACGCAATGATTCCCATAGCTACGTAAAGGGAACCGACTGGATGATTAAACAAGGTACTAGTTTTATAATTCGATAAGAACGGTAAGAATATTTGAGCGATATTGAATTTAATGTATGTATCGAACAATAATGATCCGCCATGAACAATTAGAGCCACA
>JAJYCU010000105.1 GCA_021778165.1 bacterium
GCTTGAGTAGGGGCTCGATGGATTGTATGGAGTCTTGTCGGTAAACTTAGCCGGGTCATCAAGTTCTAAGTCACCATAAACTTCATCAGTTGAGATATGGTGTAATCTTTTATTGTATTTTCTAACGGCTTCCAGAATTGTATAAGTCCCAACTAAGTTGGTTTGGATAAAGGGACTTGGATCTTGAAGAGAATTATCGTTATGAGATTCGGCCGCAAAATGAACGACAATATCATTTTGACTAACAACTTGACTAACAATATCTTGATAACAGATATCGGCTTTAATGAATGTAACTTTTGATCTATCTAAACCTTCCAGATTTTTTAAATTTCCGGCGTAAGTAAGTTTATCAATGACAGTAATTTGCCAATCAGGCCTTTGATTATAGATATATCGAACAAAATTCGAGCCAATAAAACCAGCTCCGCCAGTTACCACAATTTTCATCTTATTTATTATAACATCGAATATTGGTCAATTTATGGATATAAAGTATAATTTTTAGTTGGATGACAGTTTTAATTATTGCCGGAGGATCTGGTACTAGGTTGTGGCCTTTGTCTACACCAGACTTTCCTAAACACTTACTTAAGTTAAATGGTGACGAGAACAGTTTACTGCAAAATACTTATCTGCGAGCCAAAAACTTATCTTCTGATATATTTATTGTCTCAGAAGTTAGTCATATTGATCATGTTAAAAATCAGTTACCCGATGTACCTTCAGAAAATTTTATTATCGAACCGGGTAGAAGGGGGACAGCTAGTTGCATCGCACTGTCTTTAAGTAAAATAAAATCCTTAAAAGGTTTAGATGAGCCAGTGGCAATAATTGCTGCCGACCATTACGTTAGAGACACGGAGGGTTTTAAATATAGTTTTGATTTGGCTGCTAAACTCACTAAAAAACTCAACAGAATTGTTTTGGTAGGCGCAGAACCAACTTATCCATCTACCGGATTTGGCTATATAAAAAAAGGAGAATTAGTCGACGAAGATGTCTCTGTATTTAGTGTAGACTCATTCAAAGAAAAACCTGATTACGATACAGCCTCTCAATATTTAAAGAGTGGAAATTTTTTATGGAACTGTGGTTACTTCGTTGCTTCAATTAGTACTTTCGAGAAAGAGATGGCAGAAAATAATGATGTTTTATATCAAAACTATTTATCAATTAAAGATGGTAATTCAGATAATTATTTAGACTTTGAAAGTATCTCAATTGACTACGCATTGATAGAGAAAGTTAAAGATTTATTAGTTATTCCAGCGACCTTTGATTGGATGGATTTGGGAACATTCAACGATTTAGCTAAGTCTGTTGCCTCCAATGAATTAGGTAATTCCATAACTGGATTAGTTGAACATAGCGATACAACAAATAGCTATATTATTAACGATGAAGTTAAACCAGTTATTGCTATTGGGCTTGATAATTTAGTGGTTATTAATTCCAAGAATGGTATTTTAATTGCTCGTAAAGACTTATCTCAAAAAGTTGGCGACTTGAGTAAAAAACTAAATACATGAAAAAATTAATTGCTTTTGATTTGGATGATACTCTGGCTGTTACTAAGTCCCCAATTAGTGATGAGATGGCTGAGGTTTTAGTGAAATTATCTAATCATTTCCAGATCTGTATTATCTCGGGAGGCAAGTTAGAGCAATTCAACAATCAGGTGATGGATCGTTTGATAATTGATGAGGCAGGTCTTAAAAAATTTCATTTGATGCCAACCTGCGGAACAAGGTATTACAAATATGAAGATGACTGGAAAGAGATTTACGCTGAAAATTTATCTGGTTCACAGAAAAAGTTGATTATTGATTCTTTGAGAGAAGGAGCAGTTGAACTTGGTTATTGGTTGGACAAGCCTTACGGTGAGATTATTGAGGATAGGGGAAGTCAAATTACTTTTTCGGCACTTGGCCAAGAAGCGCCTGCAGAAGAAAAATATAAGTGGGATCCAGATGGTAAAAAAAGAATGGAGATTATCTCTTTAATCGGAGATAAACTACAGAACTTAGAGGCTAGAGTAGGTGGGTCAACTTCAATCGATGTTACTCTTCCTGGTATTGATAAAGCCTATGGCATGAAAAAGTTAATGGAGCAGCTCAATATAGCAAAAGAAGACATCTTATTCTTCGGAGATAAACTACAACCAGGTGGAAATGATTATCCAGTTAAGATGATGGGAATAGATAGCTTAGAAGTAAACAATTGGCAAGACACTGTATTGGCATTAACTTCCATTTTGCACGTTCTATAGGATTATATTCATAGATAGTTTATGTTTACCTTAATAATAAAATTAAAAGTGATGCTTTAGGTTATTTATTTATTAATTCTGACTAGTAGTAATTGTTCTTATATACATAGTATATATTAATATAGAAACAAAGATGCATCTAATCAACAGATGAGAAATCAAATTCTAGATATCCTATCGTTAGGATATCTAGAATTATCTAAAACACTATAGTTTTAATTTCAAAACACTATAAATTATAATGTTCGTATGATAAATATATCCAATAATTCAACAAAAGAAACTGTTTTTTTAGAAGTAAGTAAGTATATAGAGGAAAATAAGCTTTCATATACTTCAAAAAATGACTCTAAACCATGGGGTGGATATTTTGTAGTTGATGATGCAAATATTGAAAGATTTATTGAGCTATATTTTCCAGATTATCCGAAAGAAAAAACCGAGAAATTTGGTGGAAAATTAAGCCCGAAAATTCTCGTAGTTGAACCGAACAAAAGATTGTCATGGCAGTATCACCATAGGCGTGCCGAGTTGTGGCGAGTGGTGACTGGACCAGTAGGGTTTATTGAAAGTTTAGACGATGTTCAGTCAACAGTCGAAACATTGGAAAAAGATGAAATAGTTCAATTTGATCAATTGGTTAGACATAGATTAATTGGACTTGATAATTGGGGTGTCGTAGCTGAGATTTGGCAACATACTGATACACTAAACCCATCAGATGAAGATGATATTGTTAGAGTAGAGGATGATTTCGGACGATAGTTATGCTTCGCCATCCGAAATTTTTTGTTCAATAAACTCTTTTATATTATTTCTAAAATTCTGGATTGAATATATTTCAGCTTCCTCGGAAATTTGTTCGTAGTTAAAGTTTCGTTTTAGAAGTTTTTCAATAGCTTCGGTCAGACTCTTGACCGTTTGTCGTTCAAAAAAGTA
>JAJYCU010000106.1 GCA_021778165.1 bacterium
TTCCTTCCTTCTCACTCTTTCCGATTTCACCATTTTTTGAAAAGTTTTGAACAAATTTGTGGATAAAGTAATTGAGGAGAAAAATAGATTTTGTGAGGAAATAATTAAATTTATGTCGTATTCTTTTAATTTTTCTCCGGCTTTAATAGCTTGGTCAATGCCTTTTTCAGTCAAATCAGTTTCTGTTCTGCCTGAAAAAAATCCAGTTTCGTTCATGACACTAAGTCCATGACGCACGAAATACAATTGTTTCATATAATATCTATTATAGATGATGAAACTTAATTTAGATTCGGGAACTTATATATTAGCGATTAGTGGTGGTGTTGATTCGATGACTTTACTTGATTTGATTTTTAATCAATTTGATAAAGACGGACGATTTAAATTTGTCGTAGCTCATTTCGATCATGGTATCAGATCAGATTCAATTATTGATAAACAGTTAGTGGAATCTGTTTCCAAAAAGTATGGCTTTAAATTCGATACTAAAAGATTGGAAATGGGTTCGAAGGCCTCAGAAGCTAAGGCCAGAGAAGAAAGATATAAATTCCTATTTGAAATACTTGATAAATATAATGCAAAAGCAATCCTAACCGCTCATCACAATAATGATTTAATTGAAACCGCGGTTTTTAATGTTTTAAGAGGCACTGGGCGAAAGGGCTTATCGTCACTCGGCAATCAGGAAAAGATTCTTAGACCGATGCTTAAATTCTCCAAATCAGAAATTATTTCCTACGCTACGAAAAATAATTTAACCTGGCGAGAGGATAGTACCAACTTAGATTTAAAATATTCCAGAAACTTTATTAGGGAAAAACTACTCAAAAAGTTTTCTGATAGTAACCAGACAAAACTTAGCTCTCTTATCGAAAAGCAGGGTGAGATTAATAGAGAACTCGATGACTTAATTGATCAGTTTTTGCAAAAAATCAGTCAAGGGCCGGTTATTAACCGACAAGCCATTAATTCATTGCCTCAAAAACTGGCCTCTGAGTTAGTAGCCGAGTGGCTCAGAAAAAATAATTTGAGAGATTTTGATAAAAAAACCATTCACAGAATCTTAAGTGGTAGTAAAATGGGTGGTAGCGGCTCTAAGTATGATGTCAAACACAACTATTTTGTAATTGTTCAAAAAGACCAGTTGGCACTCAACCTATTAGAGCGCTAGTAAATCTAATTTTGTTGAGGTATAATTAATTTGATGAATAAAAAACCCCTAGATCTTAATTCTAAAAATAATTCGGGCAATAGAAAGTACTTTAAAAATGTAGGCTTTATTGTTCTGCTGGTTTTGTTTGGTTTAGTTTTGTTTGCGTCTTCAACTCAAACCAACTCAAACATTAAAACGATTCCTATTACACAAATGATTACTGATGCCAATAAAGGCGATTATAAAAGTTTGACGGTCATTGCAAATTCTAATGAAGTCGACATAATTACAAAAAACTCTAGTACTGCAACCCTCAAAAGTTATACTGACCCTAACGTTAGTCTTAAGACACTTGGTCTTGATTACTCGAAAGTTCAGGTTAATTATAAGCCTCAAACAAGTTCGACGTCGGTATGGTTGAGTATTCTAGACTCAGTCTTACCAGTTTTAATTATTGCCGGCATTTTATTCTTTATTTTAAGAAGTGCGCAGGGACAAGGTAATCAAGCTTTAAGCTTTGGCAAGAGCAAAGCTAGACTTTATGGAAACGAGAAGGATAAAGTTAGTTTTAAAGATGTTGCTGGTTCAGAAGAATCCAAACAAGATCTTGAAGAAGTAGTTGAGTTTTTAAAATATCCTAAAAAATTTGCTGCACTTGGTGCCAAAATTCCAAAAGGAGTCTTGTTAGTCGGACCTCCGGGAACTGGAAAAACAATGTTAGCACGTGCAACAGCCGGCGAAGCTAACGTACCGTTTTTCAGTATTTCCGGTTCAGAATTTGTTGAAATGTTTGTTGGCGTAGGTGCTTCGAGAGTTCGTGACCTATTCGCTAAGGCTAAAAAGAATGCACCATGTATTATATTTATTGATGAAATTGATGCCGTTGGCCGTAAAAGAGGAAGTGGCATGGGTGGTGGTCACGACGAAAGAGAACAGACATTAAATCAAATTTTGGTTGAAATGGATGGATTCGAACAAGGTCAAAGTGTGATAGTCTTGGCGGCAACTAACCGAGCCGATGTACTTGACCCTGCCTTGCTTCGTCCTGGACGATTCGATAGAAGAGTCAATATTGGACTGCCAGACCGAAAAGATCGTCTAGCGATTATGAAAGTTCATTTCACTAAAAAGCCATTGGCAAAGACAGTTGATTTAGATGCCTTAGCAGCTAAAACAGCCGGTTCTTCAGGCGCTGATTTAGCCAATATAGCTAATGAGTCAGCAATCATCGCTGCTCGAAATTCTCACAATGAAATTACTGAAGGAGACGTAACTGAAGCCTTCGAACGAGTCGCCATCGGACCAGAAAGAAAGAACAAAGTCATGAATGAAGAAGATAAGCGAATTACTGCTTATCACGAAGCAGGTCATGCACTAGTTGGACATGTTTTGCCTGATAGTGACCCGGTCCATAAAATCACAATTATACCTAGAGGTGGTACTGGCGGAGTAACATGGTTTATTCCTCCAGAAGATCGAGTATTTAATTCGCTAGTCCAATTTAAAGATATTCTAGCTAGAGGACTAGGTGGTCGAGTTGCTGAAGAGATTGTTCTTGGAGCTGATCGGATTACAACCGGCGCGGGCTCTGATCTTAAAGGAGCCAGTGAATTAGCTAGAGACATGGTAATAAATCAGGGAATGGGTAAAAAATTAAGAGATCAAGTCTTTAGAGTTGATGATGGTATGATGATAGACCGTTTAGTCCACGAAAGGGACTACTCTGAAGAGACCGCAAAGATTATTGACGAAGAGGTTGAAGCGCTTATTACCGAAGCTGCTAACAGGGCTCGATTCGTAATTAAGGCCAATATGCCTTACCTGGAAAAATTAAAAGAAGTATTGTTAGACAAAGAAACCGTTGACGCTAAAGAAGTTGCCGAAATATTGACTGACGCTAAAGTGCCAAAAACTGCTCTGCTTTATTAATCTTTTTAAATAGTTACTAATTTTTATGGATAAGGATTGGTATCTGTTCTATACTTATTTAAAGATATTTTTTTATGGACGAAACTAAACCAAAGA
>JAJYCU010000107.1 GCA_021778165.1 bacterium
AATCGGCTACTTCGCCTTACCCAGGACTCTATTATCAATATACACCCCAAGGAGTTAAGGAGACTAGTCTTCAAGACGCAAGTATTGGTGGTAGTCAGGTTTTGCCGACAAAAATTTCTGAGAGCGACGGTTCACCTCAAACATCAGCTTCAGCATCTGGAAGTATTACCCTAAATTATCTTCCGTATGTTCAAGCATACCCTTATGATTACAATCAACCTCAGGTGAACTATAACAATATATATCAACAGACTATATGGACCCCTCAATACGTTACAACTTATTGCCCGAGCGGCGGTTCACTTTCCGGTACAACATGTTATTACGCTGCAACGTTTAACCCTGGGTATTGGTATTGTCCGTACCCCGATACCCTAAACAGCAGTGGAGTTTGTTCAGGGGCAGAGGTCTATCAACCATCTTGGTATAGCTGCAATTCAGGCGGATCACTTTCCGGTACAACATGTTCCTACACAGCAACTACTATGTATTCTTGGAGTGCAGGAGGCACACAAACTATCAATCAACCAACATCTACACTTGGTCAACAAATGACACCTTGTTACGGTAGAATTTTTACTCTGTTACCTATAAATGGTGCATCGGCGACTCTACAACTAAATAGCTCAGTTAATTATGAGTACCCTAATACAGCGAACTTACTTTTACCGCTTCAGTATTATTTCGATATACCTCCAGGAGACCCTTCGCCGGGTGATGGCTTTAGACAAGACACCCAACTCTCTGGAGTAAATGCTAATGGCCCGGCCGATAAGTATCATCAATTTGCTTCAGGAAATAATTCTTATCTAGGAAACATATGTAACCCTAACCAAACTCTTTCAACTTTCATAGGTCCGGGAATCGGTAATTCAAATCTTCAAAATGCATCTCTTAGCTGTTCAATAACAACTGATGATGATAACATTACCGATTTTGTTGCTGGAGACTATGCCATTTTCAACGGTAACGTAAATTATCAGCAGGGAAATTTGACAGAAACATCGGCCTCTGGAACTTTTTCTGTATCGAATTCCGCATCTATTCCTTATGGACCATATCAAACACAAAATGTTTACACAAAACCTTACATTAATGTTAATGGTGGAGATGTATTGGCTGGCTTCGGACAAACAAACAATGCTTGCTCGGCTTCAAATGTCTATACCTGGAATCAGAACAGTGGACAGTATTACGGCTCTGGCTCAACATTAGCCGTAATAACCGGCGGGTTAGTTGATGGGTTTGCTAGTGGGCAAAATACATCTAATGTAGCCCCTAATGGTCTTATTTTTTCGAACAATGTCTTTGGCTCAAACTATGGCGGTCAGTTTTGTTCAAACCCGACTCCTCCAACGGTATCTTCTTCTCAAACCCAACAGCTATATAATCAGTTAAGCTCGGTTTACGGCGGAGGGAATGGTTGTAATTTGAATGGTGTCATCGATTCACCTTGTATAGTGAACTATGGTAATGGTTCTTATACTATGCCATCTAATTTAAATATTGGCCCAGGTGGTCATGTTATTTTCTTTGGTACAGGAAATTTCAATGTAAACTCAGATTTTTCAATTACTATGCCGGGCGGTATGTCAGATAACCCTAGCTATATTCCGTCGTTAGAAGTAGTAGTTGGTAACGGAGGAAACATTAATATAGCCAACAATGTAACCCAAATCGCTGGATCATACATGACTACTGGTAATATAAATGATTGTGTTATTGGAGGTAGCCTACCGTCTCCTAGTAACAATATGTTTAATGACATAAGACAGCCAAGTGGCAGTACATGCGGTAATCAGCTTGTAGTGAATGGTGTACTTGAAGCTAATCAAATCAAATTCGATAGAACGTATGATTCTTTATATGAATCAACACCTTCACTAAGCGATTCAAGCGGATCACACGGCGGAACCTTGGTTTATACTCCTCCGACTTGCCGATATTATTTCTTTTGGAATGGTTATCGTATGATACGATGGTATTTTTGCTACGGTGGTGGAAATACCTATGTACCATATAATGTAAATGACACTGGGAAGTCCTCTTATAATCAAACTACATCTGATGCAGCTGAAATTTTCAATTATTCTCCGCTATCGTGGTTGACTCCGAATGATTTTCAAGGACTTTATCAAAACCAAAGTACCCCAGTGGTTCAATCTGTTACAAGTTTAGCTCCAATCATAACTCCATAAATATCCATTAGCTTTAAAGAGCTTATGCTATAATCAAATAAAAGATAAAAACTGATTATATAGATGCGAAATAATAAAAAATTCTTTGGGCTAGATATAGGTACTAACGGTATTAGGTTAGTTCAGCTTGATAGTGGTCCGAGTGGAGCAAAGAAGACACTTGTTAAATACGCTCATGTTCCGGTAGATAGTAAAATAATTTTTAGTGAAGGTAAGGCCGACAGAGATCAGTTATCGGGAATTATCAAAGACTTGATAGCTAAAGCGAACATGAATACTAAAAATGTCGCAGTAGGCTTGTCATCTAACCGAGTATTTACTGCAATTGTAGATGTAGATAAACTAAAATCTTCCGAGATGAAAAAATCAATTGAGTTTCAAGCAGACGCTTTTATACCGACTCCAATTGAAGATTCTATTATAGATTGGTCCATACTTGGCGATTCACCAAATGACGTAACAAAGTCCGAACTTTTGATTTCATCGACTGCCAAGAACTATGCCACTGCCCAGCTTGAGTTAATTGAAGCAGCCGGTTTAAACGTAATAGCTTTTGAGCCGGATGTTCTGGCTATATCAAGATCATTGGTAAGCCCAAACAGTCAAGATGTAGTTATGATTGTTGATATTGGTAACCGATACACTGATCTTGTTATAATAATTCAAAATAATTTACGGTTATCTAGATCTATTCCAATAGGTGCCGATACCTTCGTAAAATCAGTTGCTCAGAGCCTAAATAGTGAAATTGAGCAGTCCGAACAATTTCTATATAAGTTCGGAATGGCTAAAGATAAGCTTGAAGGCCAGATTTATCAATCAGTCATAGGATCAGTTGAGAATTTAATGGTGGAAATTGATAAATCGATAAAGTTTTTTAACTCTAGGTATAAAGATAGAATTAATAAAATTGTCGTCGCTGGCACAGGCGCTATCTTACCTGAGTT
>JAJYCU010000108.1 GCA_021778165.1 bacterium
TCTAGATAGAATTTTTAAATGATAGCTTGTAATGGCTGTACCGGCCGTTGCTACAACGTTAGTTATGCCGGCTTGATGAGAGCTAATAACGTCTAAATTTCCTTCTGTAATAACAACATAATTTAATCTACGGATTGATTCTTTTGCAAAATGAAGTCCAAAAACATGTCTACTTTTATCGTATAGAATTGTTTGTGGTGTGTTGATATATTTCGCAACGTCAATGTTGTCATCAAGAATTCGAGCCGTAAATCCGATTACCTTCCCTTGTTGGTCCTGTAGAGGGATCATCAACCTACCACGAAACATATCCATTTCATTTTTATAGTTTGACCGGACTAAACCTGAATCTTTTAATTCTTTAGGAGAATACCCTCTTTTAATTAAAAAATCTCTTAAAGCGGTGCCAGAATTTGGTGAATAGCCAAATCGCCAAGCCAAGGCAGTTTCTTTACTGAACTTTCGTTTGTTAAATATATAGTTTATAGCTACCTGATTATTTTTAAACTGAACCTGATAAAATTTGGTTGCTAAGTCAATCGCACTGTAAAGTCTCTCTTTATCAATTTGGGTGGTTTTTTTATTAGATGAGTTGTTTAGTTCATCTTCTAAGCCAACTCTGGCCGCTAAAAACCGTAAGGCTTCCTTGAAATCTAATCCTTCCATTTCCATAATAAATGAGTAGGCATTGCCACCCTTACCAGAACTAAAATCATGCCAAATTTGCTTTTCAGGACTTACGATAAAACTCGGTGTTTTTTCATTATTAAACGGACTAAGTCCACGCCAATTTCGTCCAGCTCTCGACAGAGTAACGTATTCACCGATTAAATCTTCGATGTTAATACGCTGCTTAATCTCTTCTACAATATCCATCTATAATCATGTTAGTATATTTATCAACTAATGATAAACTATATTAATTAGATAAACACAAAAACTATAGATGAAAGCTGACAGTTACACACCGGGTAGTTGCAATATCAATTCTGAAGAGATTGCTCGTAGATTTAGAGCCGCGGTTCTAAGTTTCTTTGTGGCCGTAATTGTACTGTTAATTTTGTTGGTTTTTTCAAACAACCACTTCTTCAGACTTATACTTTTTCCTCCTATATTTTTGACTGTATTAAATTTGATTCAATCACAGCAAAAGTTTTGTGTGTTTTATGCCCTAAATGGTGAAGAAAATGCTAGGCCTGGTGGCAAAAAAACTAGATCAGTTAAGTCTCTGATTGACAGAAGTAAGGATAAGAATAAAGCCGTAATCATGATATTTATATCACTGATACTGTCTATTATACTTACTCTTCCATTAATAAAACTTTCAAGTATCGAATAATCTTAAATATGATTAAATATAAGTAGATGCAACCGAATAATAATCAACCAACTCAATCTCCTCTCAATTCAAATCCTTATGATTTTATTTTAAACAATAAGAAACCTCATCGTCAGTTAATTGATCCCAACAATAAACAGCAGATGTATGTTGTTGCTATATTCGGAGGAATTGTACTAATTATTTTGTTTATGATCTTAAAATCCATTTTCGCCGGTCCGCCGATTATGAATATGCAAGACGTCACTAGAACACTTCAGATTCAACAAGAAATCGTACATTTAACGACTCAGCCCGGTAGTGGTAATTTAAATAACCTTAATATGCCAAGTACTTTAACAAACACCAACGCTACAATCGAGACAGTTATAACCTCAGAACAAACATCACTTTTAAGCTATTTAAAACTCAATAATATAAAGATTAGTGCGGCTGTCATAAGTCTGGGAGTAAAAACTGGGTTAGACGCCGAGTTAGTAACAGCATTCTCAAACGGTAACTTTAGTACTTTTTTTAAACAAACTTTAATCAACGAGATTCAAAGTTATCAAAATAGTCTTTTGCAGACATATTCATCTGCTACCGGTAGTCATGGAAAAGCGCTTATAAAACAAGATTACGCCGATACCAAACTATTATTGCAGGCTCTTGGCAATAGCTAGTTTTTTCCTTTACTAATCACCTCAAAGCTGTGCCTAATCAAGTCCTTAATATCATCTTTTGATAACTGTCCAGTAATCAAAACAGTAATCCAGTTATTTGGATTTAAATTTATTCCCGGAATAACTTCTTCATACTTATCCTTTAGTAGAATGCCGAGTCGACGATCACACCGAAGACTGATTTTAATCGGTTTTTTTTGGTCATCAACCAATGCAAACATTTGATCTTCGAATTCATAGACGGTCTGATTATCTCCATAAGGTTGGCTTAGTGTGATATCGCCCAGAGACAACAAATAATCATTAAGTTCTTTAAAATCAAATAAATCAATCATCTTACTTATGACTCTTTAACATTAAACTCTTTTAGATAGAATTTAAGTTCATTGATGGACTGCTGAACATCTGACATAGCCCTATGTTGATTAACTTTGTTAAATTCTTTAGCGTATTTTTCTTGCATTAAGATTTTAAAAGCACTGACATCAAGCATTCGATAATGAAGCCGCGAATGGAATTCAGGCATATATTTAGCGATGAACTTTCTGTCGTTATATATAGAATTTCCGGCCAAATAGACTGTACTATCGGCACAATTTTCTGTCAACATTTTTAAAATTCGTTTTTCGGCTTCACCATTAGAAAGTTTTTTATCGGATGGATCAAGAAAATCTTTTTTGTTTGAAGAAAAAACCGAATAGAACGGGTTTTCGTTGAGTAGTTTTTCAACCTCAGATCTATTTTGTTCAATCTTAGTTTCAAACTCGGCAATACTATTAAAATCAAAATCAGTGATTATTAAAGCAACCTCTAAAATAAGATCTATTTCTGGATTTAGTCCAGTCATTTCAAGATCCAACCAAAGTAAGCTTGAATTATTTTTCTGCAAAGTCATCTGCAGATATTATATACATTCTCGGAATTGATTCTAAATTATCTAGCAGCTGATAGTGCGTTAGAGTACCAAACTAGTTCTTTGAGCATGATTTCTAGCTGCGATTTAGGTCCATAAGGATTAGCTTCTAGTTCACCATTTAAATTGCCCTCATCGTCAACAGCATTAGTCATGCCTACATTGAATAACTGGGCAGATTTAGGAATAACTACCGACTG
>JAJYCU010000109.1 GCA_021778165.1 bacterium
CTTAGAGAGAGAAACACTACTAAGCAGAAAAGATTAGATTTCAAAACTTTAGTCGATCATATTAAAAATAAATAGCAATTTTTAATACATAAGGGATAGTATTTTGACACAAAAACAAGCAATTTCGAATATGTTGAAGGGTTATAATGTATTTTTAACCGGAGCGCCTGGCTCGGGGAAGACGTTTATTTTAAATAAATTTATATCTAAAGCTGAGAACGATGGGCTTAGAGTTGGCGTGACAGCCACTACTGGGATAGCCGCTACTCACCTAAAAGGTCTAACTATACATTCTTGGGCAGGAATTGGCATAAAAGATGAATTAACTGAAGAAGATAAACAAAGATTAAATTCGGCAACGAAGATAAAAAATAGATATAAAAATACGGATGTATTAATAATTGATGAAATATCTATGTTACAGGGGTTTCGTTTGGATATGGTTAATGATCTAGCGAAGTATATAAGAAAAAGCGAATTACCTTTTGGTGGGATTCAAGTGATTCTAGTTGGTGACTTTTTTCAATTACCTCCAATTAGTCGAACTAATAGTTATAAAGATTTTGTTTTTTATTCTAAATCTTGGAGAGAATTAGAATTAAGAATTTGTTATTTAACTGAACAACATAGACAGAATAAAGGAGATGACCTGTTAAATATCCTGACTTCTATGAGAAATAATAGTTTAAATGAAACAGATTTTGACAAAATAAATTCAAGAGTGAATCAAAAATCAGAAAATAATTTTGTTACAAGGCTGTATTCTCACAATATTGATGTTGATAAACTTAATGAAAAGTTTCTCGACGATATAAAATACCAGGAATATATCTATGAGGCAGAGTCAAAGGGAGATAATTATACAACGGACCAACTTTTTAGGAGTATATTAGCTCCAAGGACATTAAAACTCAAAGTTGGTGCTGAGGTTATGTTTGTTGTTAATAATGTCTCCGAAGGCTATTTTAATGGCTCTAGGGGGAAAGTATCGGCAATCATTGGAGGAAAACCAATAGTAAAGCTTAATACCGGTAGGTCAATCAATGTTAGTCAGTATAGTTGGATGATTAAAGAGAATGACATTATTTTAGCCGAAGTTAACCAGTTGCCGATTAGATTAGCTTGGGCGATGACTGTACATAAAAGCCAGGGAATGTCATTAGATGAGGCTGAAATTGATTTAAGAGACGCATTCACACCCGGTATGGGTTATGTTGCTTTGTCTAGAGTTAGGTCAATAAATGGCCTGTATCTTAAAGGTTATAATAAAATGACTTTTAAGTTATTTAAAGAAGTTTATGATTTAGATATAAATTTAAGATTTTTTTCTGAAGCTTCAATTGATAATAAGAAAACAAATTTAGAGTTGATTGACAGAATTATAGAAGATAGAAGTTTAATAGATAATAAGATATTAGTTAAACTGATTATGATAAGAGATAAACTTTCGAATAAAGATGGCAGTATAACCTCTACTTTACCAGACTCAGTCTTAGAGATTATTGCTGGATTGAAGCCAGAAAATTCATACCAACTTAGCTTAATAGATGAAATTCCACGAAAAGTTTTAACTAATTTTAGTGATATTATATTAGAAGCTATATGGAGTCAATAATTTAAAATTAAACTAAACAAATGAATGATGACAAGAGTAAGGTTATTAAAATAGAAAATAACTATGCATTTATCGATAGTCAAAATTTGAATATAGGTACTCAAAAGGTAGGTTGGAAAATTGACTGGCGTAAATTCAGGAAATATTTAGCGGAAAATTACGGAGTTAAAGAGGCTTATCTTTTTATCGGTTATATGTCAGAAAATGAAGATATATATGAGTATATGCATGACCTTGGTTATTTAGTTGTACTAAAACAAATAGTTGATAATCGAAATGAAGAGGATAAGTTAAATCCTGATAATTCAACCGTAACGAGTAAGACTGAAAAACAGCCAGAGAGTGATGCTGGTAAATCAAATACTGTAAAGGGTAATATAGATGCTGATTTAGTTTTATATGCAATGAAAGAAATACCCAATTATAATAAAGCAGTTATTGTGTCAGGTGATGGAGATTTTTTGAGTCTTTGTGAGTATTTAATTGATCAAAATAAGTTATTAGCAATCATGACACCAAACTGGATGTACTCGAGTCTCTATAAGCAGCTTGATAAATGGATTGTGAGATTAGATTTAAGTAAAAAGAAATTATCATATAAGAAAAAAATAAAATTTCGAAATAAAAAGAACTAAAACAACTCACATATAATTGACTTATAGGCAAAAATAGTGTATATATAATGTTATACATTAAAAAATAAAAAATGATTAATAAATTTTCAATTGGCTCAATGTTATTAACTGCTCTGGTAGGTCTTATTGATTTATCAATTATATCCAGTAGAGTTGTGATATATAAAACGAACCTAGCTGTTATACAAACTAGTTCTATTAGGTTGCCATTATTAAGAGAGAAAGATGAGGTAGGCACTCACTATATAAGCTATTCAACAACGCAGAGGGTAGCAAGTAGAACGAGTGATATCTAGCTGTGTAAAAGTTTTCCACAGAAAATATAGAATTATAAAATATGTGTATAACTAATGTAATAAACACCACCTTTTTATCCTAAAAGTACTTGTTGTGGGTAATATCTAAGAGTATATTCAATTCAGTGGGTTATCGTGGGTAACTAAATAAAATAAAAACCACTAGAAAGGAAATAATGCCGTCAATCGATTATTTTGAAAGACGTCTTGATGATAAACGGAGATTAACAATCCCGGTTGAGTTAAGGCTTGAATTTCAAAACGGTTACGTCATTACAAAAGGATTTGGGCAGTATCTACATCTTTACTCAAAAGAAACTTGGGAACAGGTAGTAGAACCTAATCTTAAAGGCAATATATTAGATGAGAATATTGCTGATCTAAATATTAAGTTTAGAATGGGCAAGGTTGAAGGTTTAATCGATCAAAAACAGGGAAGAATCTCCATCGAACAATACCTCATAGATTTTGCTCACATAAAAAAAGATATTATGGCAATTAGAGCCGGTCAATACTGGCGAATATTACCTAAAAATTGATCTTTAACATTATAAAAAAAACTATTA
>JAJYCU010000110.1 GCA_021778165.1 bacterium
GCCATCTGCGGGAGCGGTTGCGGGGAATTTACGACGAATTCGACAAAACATGAGGTTATGAATATGACTCACCACATGAGGAATCATCATATGGGCCGTTTCTGGATTGGCAGAATCATCAAGTTCTTCAAATTATCAGGTTAATCAGGTTTTCTTTGGTTCAGGAGGGAATCTTAATAACTGTTCGACAACATATTGTGCTAAAACTAGTGCTGGAGAAATTACAGTCGGTAATACTACTGGTACGAATTATCAGGCTCAAGGGGGATTCAATACTGGTCGACAACCTTATATTGAGATGACAGTTAGTAATACTAATGTAAATCTTGGGACTTTATCACCAACGACAACCGCTACTACAACCGCTACATTCACAGTTTCAACTTATTTGGCACATGGTTACATAGTTGTTAACGGATCACCACCTCCAACGAATAACAGCCATACATTAACAAATCTAGCTACACCAACAGCATCTCAGGTTGGGATTGAACAATTTGGTATAAATTTAGTTGCCAATACTAGTCCAATTAGTTTTGGCAGTAATCCGCTACAATTGCCGAGTAGTAGTTTTAGTTTTGGTCAGGTCTCATCTGGCTATAATTCAGCTAATTTGTATAAGTATAATCAAGGAGATACGATAGCATATTCGTCACAGAGTACTGGACAAACTACATATACAGTTTCATATATCTTTAATATTTCACATGTTACACCGGGTGGTACCTATGTTTTTAACCATGTTTTAATAGCCACCTCAACTTTTTAAAAAACTGTGGATAACTCGCTTGTGTTTAAAATATTAAATGTTATTATAGGTGTTAGTTGTTATCAAAATAAATAACAAAAATCAAAAACTGTAAGGAGAAAAAACAAATGACCTCGTTTTATAAATATTTAAAGAGAACTGTCTCTGGATCGGTTGCTCTACTGCTATTGGTGGCATTAGTCGTACCGAGTTTAAGTCACGGCAATGTTTTAGCCGCACAAATGTCATCTCGTAGTATTACTATGAGTGATTCTGCTGAAAGTGGAGGTGCGATTGTAACTGGTGTCGGAAGCGGAACAAATGTTACTTACAAGGTTAGTTTTACGACTTCTTCTACAGCCAACAGTATGATAGTTGATTTTTGTTCCGATAGCCCTATTATTGCAGATACTTGTACTGCACCAACTGGATTTAACGCCGGAACAGTTACAGTTACTGCTGTAACTGGCAATATTGGTACGACAGGTTGGACACAGGGTGGTGGTAAAGGTAGTGCATCTCAGTTTGCTATTTATAATGGCACTGGAACAGCTGCCGCTGCTGGTGCTCAAGTATTTACTATTTCAGGAGTTACTAACCCAAGTACTGCCTCAACATCCAATGCATTTTACGCTAGAATTTATACCTTCGCGAACAATACTTATGGTACCTATACTAGTGCAACCGCACCAGGAAACTATTTAGATTACGGTGGTATTGCTTTAACAACTAATCAGATAATTACAATTACCGCTCGAGTTCAAGAAACACTTGCTTTCTGCGTATCTGGAGCTGCTCCTGTTAGCTGGACCACTACACATGATTGTACTGATCCACAAGCCGCCGTTTCTCCGGCCATAACATTAGGACATGGTTCACCTACACCAACCTTAGATCAAACTGCTGTTGATACTGGTACAGTCTATTCGCAAACATCCACCAATGCTACGAATGGGGCAGTAATTTCAATGCGAAACAGTAATACAACTTGTGGTGGGTTAAGTGCCGATGGTGGAGCTACATGTGCGATTCCTGCAATTGGATCTGCCGCCGCTGCTATAGTTGCTGGGACAGCTGACTTTGGTATGGCTGTTGGGCCTAGCGCTGATGATACAAACGGAGTTGGAACTCTTACTCCTGCAGCAACTTACTACAGTGCATCTAACTATGTCTTCACTGGTGGATTAGTACCTCTTAGCACACCAACAGGTAACACCGTTCCAACTAATGTATATTACGGAATGAATGCTACTAATGTTGAGAGTACATACGGAGATACAGTTGCTTCTTCAACTGGACCAATTTACCGAGTTGATGATGCTTATACCTTTGCTGCTACAGCTGCCTTAACAACTCCAGCTGGTATCTATACTGCCAATATGGATTTAATTGCAACTGGTACCTTCTAGATTAATAAGATTAAGAAAGTATGAATGAGTCAGCTATCTTCGTTGATACATCAACAAAGTTTTAGCTGGCTTATTCGCTATTTATTACTTATTTTCACTGTCTTTTTTGTATACAATTTATTTATAACTAATGTCTATGGGTCACCTTTAACGTCAAGATATTTACAGTTATCATCAAATATTGTTTCTGCGGCTAATGTTAATTATAATTTAGGTTTTGATATTGCATCTGTTACAAATCTAGGCTCTATAATGATCCAGTTTTGTGCTAATGACCCTTTATTTCAAGATCCTTGTGTACCGCCAACTGGTTTTAACGATTCTGGTGCTGTGCTTTCAGCCCAATCTGGACAAACAGGATTTACTATTTTAAGTCCCGTCTCAAATAATCAGATTATTCTTACCAGACCTTCCACTATTGATGCTGCCGGTCCTGTTTCTTATACATTTACAAATATAAATAACCCAACAGTTGAAGGTAGTTTTTTTGTCCGTATTCAAACTTTTTCTAGTATAGATGCTAGTGGCACAGCAATTGATTACGGTGGTATTGCGGCTAATACATTAAATAATCTATCAATAAGCGCTGAAGTCCCACCATTCTTGTATTTCTGTTCGGCAATTGTTATTAATAACTTAAATTGTAATAACGCTAGTGGCAGTTATGTTAATTTTGGTGATTTTACACCAACACAAACTGCCTCAGGCTCTTCCGATTTATTGGTTGGCACGAATGGTAAAAATGGATATGAAATTACTGTTGAAGGGCTCGGTCTTGTTAGTGGTAACGACGTTATACCATCAATTTCAACTAGTGATGTTTCCAGACCCGGCACAAGTCAATTTGGTATCAATTTAGTAAGTAATGTCTCGCCTGTGGTTGGACAGAACCCATATGGTCCAGGGATCGGTATTCCTACGAGTAATTACAATAAAAATAAAAATAAA
>JAJYCU010000111.1 GCA_021778165.1 bacterium
CTAGCAACAACAGATGTGAATAAAGTCCCTGCCACTATTATTAGCCGTACGCAGAAATTTACTTTTAAACAGATCCCAATTGAAACAATCATCAAAAGACTTTCTTATATTTGCCAGAAAGAAAAAATAGATATTGAGCCAGATGCTCTTAATATAATTGCCGAAAATTCAGAAGGTAGTCTTCGAGATAGCATTAATATGCTAGATCAGCTAGCCTCAAGTTCAACCAAAATTAAAGCAGATGACGTGGCTAATTTAATCGGTTTACCTCCAGATAGTAAAATTAATTTTATTATAGATGGGCTAATAGATAATAACTTGTCTGTAAATCAACTGTTTATTACTCTCGATGAACTTTATCAACAAGGCACAGATGCTAAGACCTTAGCAAAAAGTATTATTATTAAATTAAAACAAAAATTAATCTCTGACGATCCAAAAATCGTTGACCAGAGAAAAATAATTGAGTTATTAAAAGAGCTTTTAAATATACCTGGTAATTCTTCCAATATTAATGATCAAATTAGAGTAATTCTGGCTGATCAAATCGTAAGTAAGGCTAGCGTCATCCTAACACCTAAAAAGACTGAAGAAGTTAAAGAAGTAAAGATACAAAAAAGTCCCGAGAAAGAAATAGTTACTTATAAGGGAAAAGAAAATATCAAAAAACTTGAGAAAAAATCACCACCAACAAATCTTGAAGATGCCTGGAATCAAGTTATAAACTACTTAAAGAAATCTCATAGCACTCTATATAGTACTCTGATGATGTCACAGACTGTTTTCGATAAAAACTCCATTGAAGTTACTTTTAACAAAAAGTTTTACGCTGATCAGTTTAATAACGCCAAAAATCACGACATAATCAGGCAAATTTTAATAGAAATCGATCGACAAGATATTTCAATTACGGCAATATACAATAAAGACCTGGAATTGCCTAAAAAAAGTGCTCCAAAAAATGATATAATTGAAGCCTCAGATAATATAAAAGAAATCTTTGGTGAGGCTGAATTAATAAACGATGAATCACTTAATTTAGGATAAAATATGGCAGACAGTAAACAACCAAATAATCTAGAAGCAGAAGTAAGTCTACTCGGTGCTATATTAATTGACCCTGATGCCATAGTAAAAGTGGCTGATAAAATTAGTGAAAATGATTTCTTTGATTCCCGAAATAGAGCCATCTACAAGGCCATGTCAGGTTTATATGATAATCATCAAGCAATTGATATATTGACTGTCTCTAATCAGCTCAAAAGCAGTAAGGAACTAGACTTAGTTGGTGGACCATCATATTTGACTGAAATAACTAATTCAGTTCCTACTGCAACACATGCCGAAGAATACGCAAATATTGTCGCCCAAAAGTCATTTAGAAGGCGATTAATAATGGCTTCAGCAGAAATAAATGAGCTTGTTAAAGATGAATCAAAACCATTAAATCAATTAATTGAAGAATCTGAAACAAAGATATTTAACGTTAGTCAAAATCAACTTAAGCAAAATATTGTTTCTCTTGAATCAATCTTAGCCGAGAGTTTTGATCGACTCGATGAACTACATAAGGATAAAAAGAAGATCAGAGGTATCCCAACTGGCTTTATTGATTTAGACAACAAACTTGCTGGATTTCAAAAATCCGATTTAATAGTTCTCGCAGCCAGACCTTCAATGGGTAAAACAGCCTTAGCACTTAATTTCGCTCATAAAATCGCTACTACATCTAAAATGCCAGTTTTGATTTTTAGTTTAGAGATGTCGAAAGAACAGCTAGTTGATAGATTACTATCAATGGAGTCCGGCGTAGACGCCTTTGCACTTCGAACTGGAAATCTAAATGATACTGATTTCGAAAAAATAGCTAACGCTCTTGGTACGCTATCTGAAGCTCAAATATATATTGATGATTCTCCAGGAATCACAGTTAGTGATCTTAGGACTAAATCCAGAAGGGAAGCTCATAAACGGGATATTGGTCTTATTATTGTCGATTATCTACAACTAATGAGTGGTAGTAGTCGCTCGGGTAATGATGGTAATAGAGTCCAAGAAATTAGTGAAATCTCAAGAGGGCTCAAAATAATAGCTAGGGAATTAAACGTTCCTATCTTAGCCCTTTCGCAGCTTAGTCGTTCAGTAGAAAATCGATCACCACAAATTCCACAATTGTCTGACCTTAGAGAATCAGGTTCAATTGAGCAAGATGCCGATGTAGTTATGTTTATCTATCGAGAAGAATTTTATAAACCCGATACAGATCGTAAGAAGATTACAGATATTTATATTAAAAAGCACAGAAATGGTCCAACTGGACAAGTTGAATTATATTTCGATAATGATAAACAGAGATTCCGTTCAGTTGATAAAAAGCATTATAACCCTACCGGTGAATGAAAACTAAAAACCTAAAGAATCTAAAAAAATATTTAAGTCTAAGTTTTTTAATTATTATATTTTTGGTTAGTTATCTTTATCAAATTATAAGTTTTCCAAGTAAAAATAGATTATTTAACCAAAATGATATCAGCCACAATTATCACAATGTATCAATAATATTTAAAAACTCTTACTTCCTTTTTTACAATTTAATTGGCTACGCTATTATATCTGTAAAACATAACCCAAATTTATTTTTACTAAGAATTCCTTCTTTATTAGTCGCTCTAGCTATAGTCGTAATAACTTATCGAATTCTTAGAAATTGGCATGGTAACTATATAGCATTTGTTGGCACACTTTTAATTATTTCTTCAGCTTTCATGCTTCATCTGGGTAGAATAGAGTTAAACTTAATAAACTTTTTATTAATTATACCGATAATTTTACTTGTTAAGATATTAACGGCAACCTCAATTAGCAATACTAGACTGTATGTTTCGCTGGCGCTTCTTAGTATGGTTATACTAATCCCAGGCGGCATTTTTTTTGTAATATTATTTATTTACTTTTCAAAAAAGAACTTGCTAACATTAGTTAAAAATAAGATTAATTTCAAGAAAATTGTTTTAACTATTCTAACTGGATTTTATTGGTTTCCATTGGTTGTCTATAGCTATTTAAATAATC
>JAJYCU010000112.1 GCA_021778165.1 bacterium
TTTAAACTGGCACCACCAACCAAAACACCATCACAATCAGGTAGAGAAATATACGATAATATATTCAGATCATCAACAGTGCCACCATATAATAATCTCACTTCATTAGCTAGTTCTTCCCCATAGAGATCACTTATTTGGTTTCTAATGAAGTGGAGGGCTTTCTGCATATCATCTGGTTTAGATACTTCACCGTCAAAGGTAGAAATAGCCCAAACTGGTTCATAGGCCACAACTAAATTTGCTACTTCATCAGAAGTTAAGTTATAAATTGCTGAGGTTAGCTGATCATGTAAAATATGATTAGTTTCACTATTTAATCTTTCTTGTTTAGTTTCACCAATACATAAAATCGGTGTAATAGAGTTTCTAACTGCTGCTTTAATTTTATCTCTAATTTCTTCATGACTTTCATGAAAATATATTCGACGAGCCGAGTGTCCAATAATAGCATAGTCAACTAAATGTTTTTGCATTGAATACGAAACCTCGCCAGTATAAGCGCCTTCATCAACAAAATAGCCATTCTGGGAGGCTAATTTAAACTTCGTATGATTAATTTCAACTCTCAAAGATTGAAGTGATAGAAAACTTGGTGCCAAAACAATTTCTAAATTATGATGATTATTGATTTGTTTATCCAAATGATGAACTAAAATTGAAGCTTGATCAACCGATAAGTTCATTTTCCAGTTACCTACAACTAACGTTTTTTTGTTTACCATCTTACTCTAAATATTACCATAAGTATTTTAATAAGCTACTTATTCTCTAGGGCCTCGATACCAGGAAGTTTGCGGCCTGCCATTAATTCTAAGCTAGCACCACCCCCGGTTGAAACATGGTCAAATAAATTAAGCAAATTATTTTCCGTTAAATAACTAACTGTATCTCCGCCACCAACTAGTGAGAATGGTCGATGCCCAAATTCTCCAACGATTGATCTTACTAATATATTAGTGCCATGAGAATAAGGTCCAATTCCTGTCAACAAACTTTTAACTTCTGTCACTCCAAGTGTCCCATTCCAAATTACAGTCTCGATTGATTGCATATTACCAGCAATAAACGCCGCAGTAAACGGACCGATGTCTAAAATTATGTCATCTTCAGCAACACTAACCGATGTTTTAGGTGGTCTTTTTGGATAATTTTCAATTTCAGCTAAGCTATGCGCTACTAGATCAATGACTCGAATAGGTGATTTTTGGTCAATTCTTTTAGAAACAATAACATCATAAGGTAATATAAATGAAAATTTTCTATTCTTAGATTGTTGAGCTGCTTTTCTAATTATATCTCGAGCAATCCCTAATTCACCCTTATCATATAAACTTTTACCTACTTTAATTCCCTGGCTATGTAAAAAGGTATTGGCCATAGCACCACCAATGACAACTTGGTCGGCTAATTCTATAAAACGATGTAAAATATCGATTTTGTCGGCAATCTTAGCACCACCAACTACATCCATTAAAGGTCTTTTAGGCTCAGACATTACGCTAGTAATGGTATCAACCTCTTTCTTTAACAAAAAACCAGCAACACTTGGCAGTAGATGTGTAATAGCTTCTGTGGAAGCGTGAGCTCGATGGACTACGCCAAATCCATCCTGAACAAAAATATCAGCTAACGAAGCCAGTTTCTGAGCGAATTCGGTTGAGTTTGCTTCTTCGCCGGGATGAAATCTTAAATTTTCTAATAAAAGAATTTGGCCATTTGTAATCTTAGAAAGTGCTCTTTCAGCCTCTTCGCCTATACAATCTGTGGCAAATTCAACATCTTTTTTGATTAATTTCTGTAATCTTTTGGCAACTGGGAACAAACTATATTCTAATTTTTTTTGGCCATCAGGACGACCTAAATGAGAACAAATAATAAGTCTAACATTCTTCTCGAGTAAATAATTTATAGTTGGTAAAGATTGTTTAATTCTATAGTCATCCAGTATTTTATCTCCTGAAAGGGGTACATTATAATCTGCCCTAAGTAAAACAGTTTTACCTTCTAGATCAATATCTTCAATAGTTTTTTTAAAAAACATCCACCACCCTTTAAATTATTGATTAATTAATATTAAGTATAAAACTTTCAAATGATTTAATAAAGTTAGATATAAAAAAAGAAAAATTATAACAATAACATAGTGATTTAATAACTACTAGAATATCTTTTGATATATACGAACTGATATATATAGTAAAAACGCGATTGAAGTTATAAAAAAACTAACTGGGTAAGGTGAATAAAATCCAATAAATAAGCCTAACCAAGTAGTTATTAGTCCTATAATAACCGCAACTACCATGCCTTTAAAAGGTGTTCGAGTTAATCTCTGAGCAATAGCTGGCGGTGTAATCAGTAATGAAAAAATTAATAAAACCCCAACTATTTGAACTGATACAGAAACTGCAAATGCAATTAACAGCATTATGATTATATTTAGTTGTAGTAAGGATACGCCTTTAGCTTCAGCGACTTCTTCATCTAAAGTAGTAAACAATAATTTTCTATAATAGATAGCTACTACCAATAAAATCAACAAGCTGACATAAAGAGTTATCTTAACACTACTCAAGCTAATACCTAATATTTGTCCAAATAAAATAGAATATGCCTCAGTGGCATAGCCTTTATAAAGATTAATAAAAAGTATACCCAGCCCTAACATGAAAGCTAAAACAATACCTATTTGTACATCTCTACTAGCAGCTTTCTTGCCGAGTAATGCCATAAAAAAGCCACCAGAGACCGTAAAACTTAATAATCCAATCAAAGGATTTACGCTTATTAAAGCTGCCCCAGCAGCTCCAGCGAAACCAATATGCGACAAGGCATGTCCTGCAAAAGACAAACGACGAATTATTACAAAATAACCTACAATTGCTGCAACTACAGCAATGATTGTACCTGCTTGAAATGCACTCCTCATAAATTGATATTGCCAAATATCTCTAAAATCATAGATCAGATTAAAACTAAAACTAGCCAGATTAGATATGTTCATGGTGCGATGCCCCTTCCAACCCTAATACAGCAATTTGACCTGATGAACTATT
>JAJYCU010000113.1 GCA_021778165.1 bacterium
CGATCTAATAACTTATATTGATTAGAAAAACCAATTTTTAGTTGTATAATTTTTACTACCTTTTACAATAATCTTAGTAGTAATTTTCTTGGCTACATGGTTGACTTTAACCACCGTGCTATTAGACCAATACCAGCTGCTATCACTTCGTATAATGAAAGTTAAAAGCCCGCCACCTTCTAAGAACATAATTAATACAAACAGCCCTAAAAACAGCTTTCTATAAATTAAACCCTTAAGGCTAATACTTAATGCAGTGCCACCGATTGCTGCTAAGAATATAATTATCGGTATTAAGTATCTGCCATTCATAAGCTCCAGAGTACCGGTATAGAGGTATGACTTATAGCCCTCAAAAATTAATATTGTAATATACATTAGGCTAGACAGGCCCATAAATTGAAGATAGGGATTGTGATAAAATACTCGTTTACGATATCTGATAATAGAGTAGGTTGCTAAAATAAGGACTACGGTCAGAGCGGCAATCGGCAAGGGCAATGGGGGATAATTAGTAAAGCTGTTAATTCCATTTATTGCAAAAAACAACCTGTACCACATCCAATAAATCCAAGAGCCAATATAGAACACAGGATTCATATAAGTAATACTTACGCTATGATTGGCAATATCATTGTGGCGGATATAGTTTGCATCCCATACGCTATATTGCTTACAGCTATCAATTGATAGTACTTGATCACAGCTGGGAGCAACCGTATGGTATTGATAGATATTGTAACCGTCTCTCTGGATAAACATCGCCAACAAAAAAAATACCAAAACCGTTAATACCAATTTCAAGATTAACGATTGCTGTTTCCAGCTAAGATATAATTGGCTAAATACTTTCCAATAATTTAACTTATATTTTCGATAAATCTGGTAGCCAAGATATAAAATTGTCGCGAGAAAAATTGGCCCAAATTGATACTGAACCATGGTCGCCATAAGGGAGACTACCAATAACCAAGTAATGGTTGAAATATTAATTATTTTAAGATTAATCTGGTCGATAATTTTAAAAGTCAGTAAGCAGGCCGTAGCAATCAAAGGCATCAACAAATTATCATAGTTAATCTGACCAGCCAATTGCGGAACAATCGGAATTAAAATAAATAAAAATAAAATAAGATTTACTAGCTGCTTAGATAGCCCCGTCCATTTTAGAATCTTCCTAAATAAAATAATTGAACTAGCGAAAAGGGCGATATTAATAAATCTTAGTACAATTACTTGACCCTCTAGACTGTGAACAAATAGTTCAATTAACCTGTAGGGGAAGCTCATTAGATAGTGATATAAAAATGCTGGGTCTCTAGCAACTGCACCAAATGCGTCAGCACCAGGTGGCTGTTGGTTAAGAAAGGGCAGCCAGTAATGTGAGTAGACCTTAATTAAGCCAAAATGAAAATTTTCATCAAATGCTTGAGGATAAACGGCCGATAGGGCAATCCAACTAGCTTCGAGTATAAAGATTGAGAAAATAACCCAAAATAATTTTTTAGACCCTAGGATTGCGTGAATCTTTATTGTTGTTTTGCCCATATAAATCAAACCATATTATATTTAACTGCACTTACACTGAACATAGTAATTTTGAACTTTTCTCGATCACTGAAATTAAATGTTATTATCAATTATAGATTAATATGAAAAATAGACTACACATCATCGCCAGTATCTTACTGTTACTGGTTGCAATAATTATTTTTGTAATCTATATCTCAAAACATAGTTATTTGATATATCGACTCAAAAACATTAGTCCATTTATAGTATTTTGGCTGCTAATACTGTATTCGTTCTGGTTTCTTTGTCTGTCGCTAATCATTAAATACAGCCTTAGAATTTGTAACTTAACAATTCCAACTAGCAAAAATTTATTACTAAATGCCTATTCAACCATTGTTAATTTTTTCCTACCAGGCCAGGGTGGTCCCGTTATCCGAGGGGCATATTTATATAAAAAACATAAGCTCAGGGTCAGGTTATATATTTTCGTAACCTTAATTTACTATCTGATGTATGCGGCTATTAATTCTGTGCTCGCAATTTCAACTTCAAGTCTATGGTGGATATTGATTCCTGTGATTATTTTTATGAGTTTTATCGGATTATTTGGTGGCCGTAAATACATCAAAAAATTTAAAATTAAAGACACTGAGCTCAGGCTTAACTCTACTAATTTATTATTCCTGTTTTTAATTACTCTACTTCAAGTTCTAGTTATCGTTGCCATCAACTACGTTGAACTACACTCAATTAATACAGCTATCTCAATTAAGCAAACAATTATCTATAGTGGCATAGCTAATCTTTCAATTTTTGTTGCCTTGACGCCCGGAGCAATTGGTATCAGAGAGGGTTTCTTAATCTTTGGTAGAAGACTGCATCATATTTCGGTCTCCAATATTATTTCAGCCAGTATTATTGATCGTGCTATATTTTTGATAGTCTTAGTGATTTTACTAATCTATGTACTTGCATCACACGCAAAGAGCAAATTGAACATTAGCAGCGATCCAATTGAACCGATAAAGGAATAGATTCAATAAAAAAACTCCCCGATTAAGGGGAGTGATTTATTGACTAATTATCAAAAATTAATAACGTCGTGAAGGACCGCTGTTTCGATCACGTCCACCATCACGGTGTCCGCCGCCACCAAATCCGCCGCCACCACTTGGACGTGGGCCACGGTTTTCTTGTGGGCGAGCTTCGTTTACAACAATAGGTCGTCCATCGACTTCTTTGCCATTTAACTCAGCAATTGCTTTTTTAGCTTCGTCATCAGTACTCATTTCTACACATCCGAAACCTTTTGATTGGTTTGAATAGCGATCTACAATAACAACTGCAGATACAACTGTTCCTACCGCTGCGAAAACTTCCTCAAGTTGTTCGCTGGTTACATTGTAAGATAATGATCCTACGA
>JAJYCU010000114.1 GCA_021778165.1 bacterium
AATTAACTAAAAATGATTTCGTAGAGGCTACTAAAAAAATGTTTAATGATGGGATTTGGGGCGTTGGGGTACTTGGAGACTGCGGACCTAACTTTGCTAATAAAATGAAAAAAAATCTCGTTGAATTATGGCAGTAAGCTCTCAATTCTTTAGTAATTATATATATGCAAGACAATAAAGCCGAACTTGTAAATCTCAGCAATAATTTTAAAAAAAATTACTTGGAACTAGACATAGAAGGTAACCTAGAGAGGCTAAATAAATTAAAAGAATTATCACAATCACCTGATTTTTGGAAAAATCACACCAAATCATCATCGGTTATGAAAGAAATTTCTCAGATAGAAAGTTTTATAAACCCCTGGAATGAACTAGATAAGGATATAAAAGATTTGGAGTCTATCATTGATTTAAATGATATTAATCTAGAATCCGATATAGCCGAAAATATATTAAAACTCAAAGAAAAATATCAGTTTTTAAGGCAAGATTTAAAATTTAATGGACCATATGACATAAATGATGTTGTATTCAGTATTTATGCAGGAGAAGGTGGAACCGATGCGCAAGATTGGGCTTCGATTTTGCTAAGAATGTATACAAAATTTTTTGAGAATCATAAGTATAAATTTGATATTTTGAGTCAAACTGCCGGTGAGGAAGCTGGCATAAAAAGCGTATCTCTTTTAGTAACCGGAGATAAGCCTTACGGATATCTTAAATCAGAAAATGGGGTACATCGGCTGGTAAGACTTAGTCCTTTTAATGCCGATCATTTAAGACAAACAAGTTTTGCTAGAGTTGAAGTGTTGCCAAAAATCACTCAAGAGGATGATATCGATCTCCAAGAAAATGAATTGAAAATAGATGTTTACAGGAGTGGAGGGCGTGGTGGACAAAGCGTTAATACAACTGATTCTGCGGTTCGGGTAACTCACTTACCGACAGGCATAACAGTCGCAATCCAAAACGAAAGGTCTCAGCTCCAAAATAAAAGCTTGGCAATAGAAATCATTAAATCAAAACTCAATAAATTAAAACAAGAACAACACGTTGACCAAATTTCAAAACTGAAGGGAGAAAATCTAACAGCTGAAATGGGAACACAAATCAGAAGCTATGTTCTTCATCCTTATAAACAGGTTAAGGATTTAAGGACAAAGGCTGAGACATCAGACGTTGATGGGGTTTTAAATGGCGACATCGACTATTTTATTGAAAGTTTCATCGATAATAACCTGGTTAATAATATATAATGTATATAGATGATATTATTCGATAGGGTAGTCAAGCAGTACGGCAAAAACGGTAATTTAGTTTTAGATAGAATAACGTTACATGTTGAACCGAAAGAGTTTGTAGTTGTTGTAGGTCAAAGTGGCGTCGGAAAAACAACTTTACTGAGACTAATAACGAGAGAAGAAAAACCTACTTCGGGCAAGATAGTGGTTGGTGGTATTGATTATGATAAGTTAAAAGATAAAAATATTCCTCTACTAAGGCGTAAAATTGGAGTAGTTTTTCAAGATTTCAAATTACTTCCGAACAAAAACGTTTTTGAGAACGTAGCCTTTGCGCTTGAAATCGTTGGTGTCAGTTCAAAAGAGATTAAACACACTGTTCCTAAAGTGTTAGATATTGTTAATTTAAGCGGAAAAGAAAAAAGGATGCCCATAGAGTTATCGGGTGGAGAGAGACAGAGAGTTGCCATTGCCAGAGCAATTGTCAGGCAACCAAGAATTTTGATTGCTGATGAACCAACTGGAAATTTAGACCCGAAACATGCTTGGGATGTAATCAGGGTATTAGAAAAAATAAATAGATATGGTACTACCGTCCTCTTAACTACCCATAATCAGGAAATCGTCAATAAGTTGAAAAGACGAGTCGTAACAATCTCAAATGGTCGAATCATAAGCGACAAAAATATTTTAGTAGGATCAAATAACAAAAAAACTCAGGAATAAAAATGCGAAGAATGATCACAGCCTTTAGAATAATTCATGCTGGAATAATTAATTTCGTTAGAAGCATATCTGTAGCTGTGGCTGCTATAGCAGTAATGGTGATCACTCTTACTATTATTCTTTTTTCAGTATTAACAAATATCTCTTTTAGCAACACAATATCTCAGATTACTGCACAGATAGACATCTCAGTATATTTAAAAGATTCGGTTAATAAGAGCCAGACTAACACGCTAGTAACGAATTTAAAGAAATTATCAGACGTTAAATCAGTGTTATATTTAGATAAAAATCAGGTTTTAGCACAATACGAAGCCCAGAACTCCAATAATTCACAACTTTTAAGTGCAATTTCCCAAACTACTAATCCACTCCCAGCCACGATAATTATAAAACCATATGATTTGAATACAATTTCCAGTATAAAAAATTATTTGATCCGGCCAAGTATATCAGCCCTACAATCAGATCCTCCAAGTTACAGCGGAGACAGGGAACTTGCCATTAACAGGATAACCCATGCCACAAATATATTAAGGAAAATAGGGGTAGTGGCGATTATAGTATTTTTGGTCGTTAGTGCATTAATAATATTCAATACTATTCAGATGACTATTTTCAACAGGAGAGACGAAATTCAAACCATGAGACTATTAGGAGCTAGCAAGACATATATTAGAGGACCTTTTATAGTTGAGAGTATAATCTATGGAATAGTAGCTGCAGCAGTGTCTATTTTACTGATCAACGAACTGTTCGTAGCCGCAACCAGTGCCTTTCAAGCAAATAGTCTTGGGATTCTAAATATTGGCTATGCTAACACGTATTTTGATAATCATTTCTTTTTATTTTTAAGCATGCAACTAATAATAGGAGTAATAATTGGTTCAGTTTCATCTTTTATTGCTACCCGAAGATATCTAAAAATGAAGATAAAATAAAATTCAATTTAAATAGCAGTCT
>JAJYCU010000115.1 GCA_021778165.1 bacterium
TATGAATTACCAATAGTTAATAAATTAGCTAGAAAAAAGACGTTTTATATGCTTTTTTTCATAGGATTGTTAGTATTCATATTTCTAAATATAGGGCTTGATATAAACTCAATATTTTCATCTTCAGTGTTGTTTTTCATATTTGCGATATATATTTTAACATGTAGGAAGGATTTATTTCATTTGGCAGTCTATTCCACTATAATAATTCTTTGTTTTGTTGTTTTAGTCTATGTATTATTATTTGATTTTGTAGCACCTAACTTTTGGAATGATTATTGGTTATTAGCCAGAACAAAATATGGAATAACTATTTTGGGCAGTCTACCGCTTTCAGAATTAATTTGGTATTTTAGTTGGATATTTTTTGCTAGTATTAGTTATCCGTTCGTATCTGGAAAATCTTTATCTAAAATTAAAAATAGCTAGGCTAGATTTCGACTTATTAAAATAAAAAGTTTGTATTATTGTCTTGGTTGTGCTTATACTTAATATGACTAAATTAGAATAATATAAAAACTTAAATCAGTTATTGAAATACATAAAATAATATTTAATTAAAAATAAAATGAATCCCGACACTAATAATTTAGATAATCAGACGCCATTAAATGATTCAAATTCCTTAAATCAGGTACAGTCAAATGACTCTCCATCCCAAGACAACTTAATTGAAACTAGACCTGTGATGGAAGCAATTAACGATAATAACGAATCAATAAGCAATGAAAATTTGTCGAGCCAAAATAACCTAAATACTGACTCACAACATCAACTCGAGCCAATAGATAATCCTGTAGTTGAGCCAATCAACCCTTCTAGCGAAATAGTTTCTGAAAACTCTGATGACTCATTTGGTGTAGAGCAGGCTCCACTCCCAGAAGTAGAAGAGGATGCTATGCTTGCCGTTCCTTTGTCACAAATGGCGAATGAGCTCGAAGTTGTTGATAATGGTATGAAGATAGGCGGCGTACCGTCTACTGAAAAGAGAAGTAAACGAAGTTTTTTGAAGTACGGCTTAGTTGGGTTAGTTTCTGTTTTTATATTAGTGCTAGGTTCAGCTGGAGCTTATTTTGGCTATATATTGCCTAATAAGCCAGTAAATGTTCTTAGTCAAGCAGTCGTGAATAGTCTTAATTCTTCACAATACTCTGTTAATGCGAATATGAATATCACCTCTAGTGGTACCCCTATTAATGTTGGGCTAAAATTATTAACTGATAGAGTTAAACAAACAGCAAGCGTGAATTTAAATGTGAGTTTACTTGGCTCACAATACCTAAATTTTAGTGGGATTGAATATAATCATAATTTTTTTGTTAATTTAGGAGACTTAAGCACTGTAGCAAATTTACTTGGTAAACTTGATCCTTCGGCTAACGCTTTATCTGGCACTATTTCTGCTCAACTTTCTAATAAATGGATTGAATTAAGTAAAACTGTTTTTGATAATTCAAGTTTAAGTTGTCTTTCTAATTCTGGAACATTATTGAGTGGAAATGATATAAATCTTTTCATTAATGATTATAAGCAGAATCAGTTTATGAGCGTATCCGGCACTTCGAATACTTTAGTGAATACTATTCCCTCAGAAGAATTTCAGACTCAAATTAATAACGATAAAGTTATTAGTTTCTTAAATTCTGGTTTACTGTCTAAGACAGCATTATTCGGTAACTCAAGCTCGTGTGGCAGTTCATCTACTTCATCTATATCTAATAACTTAAAGGGCAATAATAAGACAACTAATTTAGCTATATGGATGGATAAATCAAATAATAAAATCAATCAGATTCAATATTCAAATAATTCGAGTACAAACCTTAAATTATTAGTTAATTTTTCTTATGGTCAAGTTAATATTAATGCACCACAGACATTTATGACCCCAACTCAGTTTAATCAATTATTAAAAACCGATTTATCGAATCCTGCTACTGGTAGTTTACTACTTGGTTTGGTTTCTGGCTTGCAGTCCAATCTTTCTTCATTAAAAAATCAATAGTCGTTTATTATTTCTAATAAATAAACTAATGCTTAAAAAATTTGATAGAATTAGTATATGAAAAATAATATAGAAAATCCCGTATCATCGAATTCTGTAGATATAGAAGCAGATTTAACTTCACCAGAGATTCCACCAATAACTGGTGCAGAATGTCTTGAGATGGTTGGTTTATCTAACTTAGCTGATAAAAAATTTAGATTAGCCGGTGGTGATATTATCCAGGGCAGTAATTTTTTAGACATTTGTCCACATAAGGGCGTTGTGATGGCTTTTCTTGGTTTAAGTACCCTTGAAGTTAGTACCCCAGAATATGAAGAGAATAAAGATGCACTTCAATCATTTGTATTAGCGTATATAAATGATGGTAATATGTGTGATTAAAAATGTCTCAAACTAAAACAGAAACAATAGCTCAATTAGTATCAGATACATCCTATAGTAGTGATAAAGCAGGCCAACGGTCAGAGATAATTGATACTAATATTTTTTTAGACAATACGACTCCAGAAGCATCACAAGGTCAAAGTGGGCTATTTGTAAGTGGCAATAAGGCTATTTCTCTATCAAGGGCGGAGAATTTTGCTCAGCCGACTTCAACTTCACATTTGACAATTTATCAAAATCTAACTATGTATTTAAGTAATAATTTACTTTATTTGCAAAGTTTAAAATTTCTTACGGTCTTTAGTGATTTTTGTGTCCCCAGGCTATTGTTTTTAACTGAAATTTTTACGGCATCCTGGCTATTTATTTATTTTAAACCGATATATAGTTATTATCGTAAATTTGCTGGTTTATTTAGTTTTAAGGAATTACAGAATAAAAATTATGTAAGTAGAATTCCAGGATATTCACGCCAGCAATTACTTAAAATTCATAAATCATATTTTACCAATATTAATGGCC
>JAJYCU010000116.1 GCA_021778165.1 bacterium
TTGGTCCTGATGGTGCAACTCATCAGATGCTTGAGGATATCGCATTAATGCGAGTTCTGCCTAACATGGTAGTTATTGTTCCGTGTGATTCGCTGCAGGCAGAGAAAGCTACTCTCGCTATGGCAAATGATAAACGTCCTAACTATTTACGTTTAGCCAGAGAAGCCACTGCCGTAATTACTAATGAGCAGACTCCATTTGAAATAGGTAAAAGCTATGTTTATCGTGAAGGTAGAGATCTTACAATTTTTGCCTGTGGAAGCCTTGTGTATGAAAGCTTAGTGGCAGCCGAAGTATTGGAATCTGAGGGAATCAGCGTGGAAGTAGTTAATGTAGCAACTATAACACACATGGATCAAAAAACCATACTTTAAAGTGTTTCTAAAACCAGGCTAGTGATAACGGCAGAAGAGGCTCAGATAAATGGTGGCTTGGGCGGAGCAATTAGTGAATTATTATCCGAACACTTGCCTACTAGAATGCACCGTATTGGCATGCAAGATAGGTTTGGTGAGTCGGGTGAGGCCAGTGAGCTAATCAAACACTTTCATTTAGACAGTGGCTCTATAGTTGCAAGTGCAAAAGAATTATTAGCTCAATAAAATTAGCCTAAAAACACTAATGCTTATATAATTGATAGTAATGTCGCTTACAATTTATGAAATCAGAAACAACTGCAATCTAGCTCGTCAAGCCATGACGAGAGCTAGAAATGAGCATTTTGCATTTGGTGCTTTTAACATGGATAATCAAGAAACTCTTAGGGCCGTACTGCAAGCTGCCGTTAAAAAGAAAGCCCCAGTATTAATTGAGGTTAGTCAGGGTGAAGTTGACTCAATTGGACTTGATAATGTTAGGGATATGGTGACAAATTATAAACGCAAGTATGGCGTAGAGATGTATATTAACTTGGATCATTCACCTAGCGTGGAGGCAGCGAAGGCTGGAATAGATGCCGGATTTGAGTTCATTCACATTGACATCAGTCAGGCACAGCATGATGCTACGGAGGATCAGATAATTGCTGATACAAAGAAAGTCGTTGAATATGCTAAATTTACCGGCGCATTGGTTGAAAGCGAGCCGCATTATTTTGGTGGAAGTTCTAATTTACACACAGAAGTTATTAATTATGAGGAAATCAAAAAAACTTTTTCAACTCCTGACGGTGCGCAGCAATTTGTTCAAGCATCTGGAATTGATACTTTTGCAGCAGCTATCGGAAATTTGCACGGTCAATATCCAGTCCCCAAACAGCTCGATCTCGAACTATTAAAACAAATTAGAGAATCAATAGATTGTAATATTTCCTTACATGGTGGAAGTGGCACGCCGGGTCATTATTTTGAAGAGGCAGTTAAGATAGGAGTGTCAAAGGTTAATATTAATTCTGATATGAGAGTGGCTTATCGAAAAACTTTAGAAGAAGTCTTGAGAGACAATCCTTCCGAATATGCGGTTATTAAATTAATGGATAAAGTTATTACTGCTGTTCAGACTGTAGTTGAGTCAAAAATTGATATGTTTAATTCCGCGGGAAAGGCTAACTTAGTCTAATGCCAGGTAGATTTGATGTATTGGCTGTAGGCGATGTTGTCACAGACGCATTTATTAAATTATTTGATGATGGTGCTCGCTCGTTTCAGGACGAGAAAGGTAAATGGCTAGCTGTAGCATATGGGACAAAAATACCATATGACCATGCTTATATTGTTGAGGCTGTAGGTAATGCTAGTAATGCTGCTGTAAATTTTGCTAAATTTGGTCTAGTTACTGGATTTGTTAGTAACGTTGGGGGTGACCAGTTCGGAAGAGACATTATAAATGCCTTGGCTAAAAATAAGGTGGACACTAGGTTCGTCAGCATTAGCCCCGATAAGTTAAGCAATTATCACTATGTCTTATGGTACAAAGAAGAACGAACGATATTGATTAAGCACGAGACATACGAATATCATTGGCCTCATTTGAGAGAAACAGAGATTCCTAAATGGATATATTTTAGTTCGGTTGCAGGTAGTGCTCTTGAATACAATGATCAACTCGCCGACTGGCTGGAAGACAATAAGATGGTTAAGCTTGCCCTACAGCCAGGTACCTTTCAGCTGGAAGCAGGTTACGAAAGACTAAAGGCACTATATAAGAATACCGAGGTGCTGGTCTTGAATCGAGAAGAGGCAGTGCAATTAACCGGTGGAAGCTATGATAACCTTCATGGATTACTAGATACTCTACACAGCTATGGGCCTAAAACGGCAGTTATTACTGACGGCCCTGCAGGTGCTTATGCGAGTGATGGTAAAAAAAGATTAAAAGTGCCGGTGTATCCAGACCCCAAACCGCCTTATGAGCGAACCGGGGCAGGCGATGCATTTGCATCTACTCTAGTGGCAGCACTTATCAAGGGGTATGATCTTGAAGCCGCATTGCAGCTTGCACCAATTAGTTCCATGAATGTAGTTCAACATATTGGAGCCCAAGAAGGTCTATTAAATGAAAACGAACTTGCCGAATTACTTAAAAAAGCTCCTGCTGATTATAGAATCGAAAGCTTTTAATTATAGACAAATACAGAGTTAAACATGTTATGCTTATAGTAATATGTCGACATTCTTAGCGAATTTATTATCAAAAGAAACAAGCGGTTTTAAAAAATTTATTGAAGACATGGAGTTTGTTTCGGGTCATAAATCCAATGATTTGAAATTACTATCAGATATTAAAATAGCGACTAATCATAAAATCAAATCTCTAGGTCTTAACCCAAGCGATACTACGGCTCCAGAGCTATACCATGCCTTGAATAATTTATTCATACTACACGATAATTTTATAGTTAAAAAAAATAATCTTAAGTATGAATCACCAC
>JAJYCU010000117.1 GCA_021778165.1 bacterium
GTATGAGGTACGGATTTAAAACCAGACAAGACTTGACCAGCTACTCTTTGACTTGGACTGTCTGGAGTAATTAAATCTGGAAACTGTTCCTCCAATAATGTCAGCTCGTGTTTTAAACTATCACTAGCAGCCTCAGTCATAATTGACTTATCTAATACATGATAATTATATCTGTAAGTTTCAATCTGCTTTTTTAATAATTCAATTCTTTTTTTAGCATCAGCATGGTTAATCATGGTTTAAGTTCCAGAAATAAATGATAAAGATAACTATGGATAATTGGAATCATTAAAATAGTCAAAAGATAGAATACCCAACTTGAAGAATTGTTAAATATAAGTATGCTCGGAATTATTATTATAATCATTGCCAATATTAATAAGATAATCATAACTATTAATCGTCCGAGAACTTTCATTCTTATTCCCTTAACAAGACGCCTAGCTCTTTTAATTGCATCAACAGGGTAAGATTGATTATAAATAACATAATAAACTGAGAAGATTGACGAACTGAGCATATAAAAAGACCAGAAAATAACAGATACCAACAATATAAACCAGATGTAACGACCAATCGAATTACCAATAATACTATTATTGCTAGCTAAATTATATAAATATGCCGCGATGGTCATTGGCACTAATTGTAATGCTATATAAAGTACAATCAGTAAAAATGGAATTACTGGAGCAACTCCCTTATAAAAAGCGTCTCTAACTTTAATTTTCTTTAATTTCTTAAACTGATTAAATGACCAAATTATCGCCATCGAACTAAAAATTATTAAAAAGAAGTTAAATACATTCGTGGCTGATGAAGTTGCACTCGTAGTTGATCCGATTAAAATCAGAAATATACTAAAACTAGTATTGAGTCCTGAATTGCTCCCTTTAAAAACTTGATTAAACTCTGTTTTTAAGCTACTGACATTTGTTAGGTTAATATTACTGGAAAGACCTCTAATAAAGACAATATTAAATACTACGTAAACTAGCAAAAACATTAACCAGAATTTTTTATTGGACCAGAGGAATAATATAGATTTTTTAATTAGATTAAAACTAGAATCAATCGCTATATATCTCTTAGGATATTTTGATTTTTTTGTTTTGTTAGCTTCTATTCTTTTCTTATTTTTAGGCTGTGTCATTTTGATTTAATCTGTCATCTCCATTTTTTTTAATCTATCAATTCGAAGATTAATTGGTGGATGAGTAGAAAATAAATTGGTTATACTGTGACCCTTAAGTGGATTAGCAAAAAAGAAATGCGCTGTAGCAGTATTTTGTTTCTTTAAAGCACTACCTGTAGTTGATATCTTTGTTAATGCACTAATTAAACCTTCTGGGTAACGAGTAGTCATTGCGCTAGTGGCATCAGCTAGATATTCTCTTTCTCTAGTTATTGCTAATTGAATCAATGTCGCAATAATTGGCGCTAAGATAGCTGCAATTATTCCAAGAACCAAAAACACCTGATTATTCTCTTCTCTATCATTTCCTCCAAAAAAAGCTACCCTAATCATAATGTCAGCTAACAGTGAAATGATAGCTGTCAGAGCGAAAGCAATCATATTTACCGTCATATCATAATTTTTAATATGCCAGAATTCATGAGCTAAAACTGCTTCTAGCTCTTGATCGTTCATAATTTCTAATAAACCAGCTGTCACACAAACCGAAGCTTTATCGGCATTGCGACCTGTTGCGAAGGCATTTGGTGCTGGGTCATCAATCATAAAGACTTTAGGAGTAGGTAAACCATCTGTTATAGCTAAATTTTCAACAATCCGATATAATCTTGGATTATCTTTTTTCTGAACTGGTTTAGCACCAGTTAAAGCCAATGACATTCTAGATCCTGCAAAATAAGAAAAAATCGCATAGGCTAAAGAACCGATTAAAGCACCATAGAATATGCCCGTACCACCGTTTAAATATTTCGCAAATATCCAAACGATTAAAACAATAAAAGCCACAAAGAAAAACATTATATAAAAAGTTCTTCTTTTATTCTGAGCAATTTGACTATACATAAATCTAAATTAAATTAAAATTTAACATCAACTGGTTCAGCTGCAGTAGCCTGATCAGTTGCAGATAATTCAAAGAATTCTTTATCTGATGTAAAACCAAGTTTTGTAGCGAATATGTTAGCTGGGAAGGTTTTTCTCTTAGTGTTAAAATCTCTAACTATAGTGTTATAGAAACGACGAGATGCTTGAATTTTATCTTCTGTATCTGTTAATTCTGCCTGTAAATCCAGGAAACCTTGGTTAGCCTTTAGATCTGGATAACTTTCAGCTACCGCAAATAAGCTTTTTAAGGTTTGTTGAAATTGATTTTCAGCTTTAGCAGCTTCAGCTGGGCTTGAAGCATTAGCCGTGTTTGATCTCTCGGCTGTTACTTTCTCAAAAACACTACTTTCATGTTGAGCATATCCCTTAACGGTATTAACCAAATTAGGTATCAGATCTGCTCGTCTTTTTAGTTGAACCGTAATATCACTCCAAGCTTCTGAAACTCGCTGATTAAGTCTAACTAATCCGTTATAAATCGCAACACCGAAAACTAATATAAGCAGTACTAGTACAATTAAAACTACAACTATCGTCATATTTTAATCCTCCATCCAAATTAAAAGCTTTAATAAACTACTTTAAAATTATACAGCAATTTAACTATTATTTCTTTTATATTTCAATAATTCAACCAATTTTTGATATAATTAACAGCAAAATAAACCAAAATGAAAAATAAGTCCAAAAAAATATTAATCTATGTTGTCGTATCCTTTTTTATTTTGTTTATATTTAATTTCTATCTCAACTAACTCTGCCTATTAAAACT
>JAJYCU010000118.1 GCA_021778165.1 bacterium
ATTTTACTGTTATTAACGAAGTAGCCACTACTAAAAAATCTGTTTCTAGAGCTAAAAAACCAGCTCCAAAAAGATCAGCTAGAAAAACAACTCGAAGATAATATAAAAATTTTCAACCAATAAATACCACCCGATTAAAGGGTGGTATTTTTGTTTATCAGATAATCTTCAAATTGCTTAATACCGGCAATGCTGTTTTTGAAGTTTGGTTTACTAAAGTTTAAGGCCATTATTTCTGCCCATACAGCTATTATTAAGTTCTTTAGTTTATCTACTTCCGAAGGATTGTTGAATAACTTCAATTCTTTTATTTCATTTTCGTCACTTGGATCAACAAACATAATTGACATAGATTCGACCGAATAATCCTTGAAGCGTGTCGAATTTTTGATAAGTAATTGATAAAAATACAATTGATGCTGGTGAAGTAATTTGGAATTATCATCATTCCACGATGCGACTGGTTTTGAAGTTTTGTAATCTATGATTTGAAGAGTTTTATTTTTTTCATCAATGTTAATTCGATCAATCTTCCCTTTTAGTCTGATGTCTTTATTTATAACGATGCCTTTATCGTTTAGAGAGTATTCATTTACCGAAGGTTGATTCAACCAGTCTTGCTTTTCTTTAAAAAATAATCTAAGGCTATTTTCGCCTCTTTCTTCAAGTTCGTTAATTAATCTTTTCGGCAATGTTTGACTGGAAAGATTAGTTTTAAAACGAAATATTATTTTATCGATATCATTAAACGTAGTATCTTCTGATAGTGTTTTGGAAGTCCATTCAATTGTATTATGAATAGCGTTACCGTAGGCAACTGCTGGACTTTGGGCTCTAGGGAATCTTAAAATATGATTTAAAAAGAATTTATCGGGACCTTCATTGACCAGATTTAAATAAGAGTTTAAGTTAGTGGGTGTAAGCGCAAAATTAGTAAGAATATTTCGAACGTACGATTTGAATTGATCACTTGATAATTCATCTAAATGTCGCTGACTCCAGCTATACGAAAGTTCGGTCATCTTATTTAAATTAGATGAATTTTCGTTTGTCTCTACATAAATACCGCTGTCGCCGATTAAGGGTGAAAATAGTCTATCTTCGGAGATTACTTCATCTAAAAATGATAGTGGCGTTGTTTTCGAACCGTTGATATCCTCCTCGCTATTAAGCAGATAGAGATTAACCTTTGCCCTAGACAGGGCTACATAAAAAAGTCTGATTTTCTCGTTTAAATTATCTGTTTGGTACTGTAATAAATTTAGTGTTGGTGGTAAAGAGAAACTACTTTGATTGCTGTTTCTTCTATCGTTCCAGGTTTCTTCATTAACATTGAGAAGGATTACATTCTCAAACTCTCTACCTTTTGCCTTATGTGCAGTCAGTAATTCAAGTTTTAAGTCACTATTGTTTGTGCGCTCGCTAGATAATATTATTTGTTCGTTTTCTAGATTTAGATCAATAAAACCGACAAACTCATCGATAGAAAGTATCTCGTGTTTTGATTTTTGATATTGTTTGAACTGTTTTCTCAAAACGTATAGATTGTCTAGAAGTAGATGGAAACTTTTAAAGTCGCTATACTGCCCGAAGTAAAATTCAAAAAAAGAGGAAGTATATCTGGTTTCGTTGTATATCTTTGAACCGATAATAAAATCCATGATTTCGTCAGCGCTGTAAAATTTAGATTTCTGGGCCAAAGAATTTATAAACTTCGCAAATTTATTAACTGATTGTTCTTTAAGAAGTAGTTGATTCCATGATAGTTTTTGACGATGACTTCGAAGTGATAAATCGGCAATTAATTCAGTTTTTAGACCTAGAAAAGGATAAGAAATCACTTGAGACCATAAGTAATCTTCGTCGGCATTGTTATTTGCTGGATTAGATAGTCTGCTTATTAAACGTGCTATTGTAACTACTTGAATCAAGTAAGGGTCTTTTAAGATATCGTCACGTCTTTCATAAATTATAGGAATTGAATTAGCCTTCAGATACGGTAGCAAATTTTCTAAATATTTGTGTTTTGGTGCTATTACCGAAATAGATTGACCATTTTCAACAGATTCTTTCGATAGTCGAATTATTTCTTTATATTCTGAGAGTTGATCTTTAAAATCTATTCTTGAAATAATTGATTCGGGTATCTTAGATTCATTGGACTGAAGTAGTGTATCCCTATTAACAGGAATTTCATCAACTAGTTTATCGGTAATTTTATTAGCTATTTTACTAAATAAGTTAATTATTTTTTGTGACGAACGATAATTTTCTGATAAAGATATAACCTTAACGTCTTTGTATGTATTATAAAATTTAACCATGTGCGAATAGTCTGCTCCCTGAAAACTGAATATAGCCTGATTATCGTCGCCAACTATCATAATATTAGGTTTACTTTCGTGGACAGGATTATCGACGAGTAACTGTGCTAAATGAAATTGTGCTTCATTACTGTCCTGAAACTCGTCAATCATTATGTAGTGATATTTTTCTTGGATGGAATACTTTAACTCTAGATTTGTCTCAAGTTTCTCGATTACTTTAATTATCATATCTGAATAATCAATCATCTGTTTATTTTTTAAATTCAGGTTATAATTTTCAAAAATATCAACCATACTTGAAAGTATTTTGTACTGATTAGTCCAGCGAATATTGAACAGATTAAGAGAATTCTTTTTCAACCAATCAAATTTAAATAATGTTAATGGTTTAGTAGAATTAGACTCCTTAAAATCTTCAATCGCCTTACCTAGATCTAAATAAAAATGGTAAGCAAGATTTTTTAGAGTAAATTGTGATAATTCAATACTAAACTTTAATTTTGATACTTTGTTATAAATC
>JAJYCU010000119.1 GCA_021778165.1 bacterium
AGGCAGAATTCACACTTCAACCGTCACAGTAGCCGTTCTTCACGAAGCTGAAGAAACTGACCTGGAAATAGACCCCAAAGATTTAAGAATTGATGTATACCGGAGCGGTGGGCATGGTGGACAAAGTGTTAATACTACAGATTCTGCTGTTAGGATTACTCACCTTCCATCTGGGATAGTTGTATCAAATCAGGACGAAAAATCTCAAATTAAAAATAAAGCAAAGGCACTAAATATACTTAGATCCAGACTTCTTGCCATAAAAGAAGAATCTGAGTTGAAAAAACAATCTGAAGACAGGAACAAGCTTATCGGAAGTGGTGATAGATCAGAAAAAATACGAACTTACAATTTTCCACAAGATAGAATTACTGATCATCGGATTAAATATTCAAGATCTAACATAACATCAGCACTTAACGGTGAGATTGATGATTTATTGACACAAGTAGCTTTAGCAGCAAATTCGTCAAATGAACGATAAGATTAATTATAATTACAGTATAAAGAGCTGGTTTGATACGTCAGTAAGAATTTTAAAAAATAACCCTAACATAACTTCTCCTCAATTAGACTGTGAAATTATAGCCGAATATGTTTTAGGAATTCCTAGGTATAAAATTTTTACTCATCCAGAGTTGATAATAAAGAAAAATAAACTTTATTTACTCAAAAAATATATAATTTTTAGATATCTAAATTTTCCAGTTGCATATATAGTTCAAAAAAAAGAATTTTATGGTTACGATTTTTATGTTAATCAAAATGTTCTAATACCTAGGCCAGAGTCAGAGTTAATAGTTGATCTCGCTAAATATATAGTCTATCGATTAAAAAATACTGACCACTCAAAGGACGGGAACAACCTAGATGGTCATAATGTGACTAAGCTTCAGACTAGCCTAAAACTTAATAAGTTACCTACTAGTCAATCGACTAAAATTAACGTATGTGACGTAGGTTGCGGCAGTGGTAATATCGGTATTAGCTTATCCCTAGAATTGCCTGAAATTGACTTAGACTTAATTGATTTATCAAAAAAAGCACTTATTGTCAGCCAAATCAATGTTACTAAATTTGCAACAAAGAATTTATTAATACACGATAATCTACTTCAACATAATCTTAAAAACTATCATTTATTAATAGCTAACTTACCATACCTACCCCTTTCTCACTCCGTTAATATTGACACTTATCACGAACCAACCAATTCACTGTACACTTTGGAAGATGGTTTATTTTTATATAAAAATCTGTTTAAGATGATTTCCGAGAGATCAATCAAACCGTTGTACATAATAATTGAAAAATTACCCGAGATGAGTTTACAAATAAACCAAACTGCCAAGAGTTATGGCTTAAAGCAAGTATTCCAATCACTATTTATAGCTGTGTATTCGTTTAAATAATTCTACTAAATTTAGAGTATTTTATATTCTAACTAGTTAAAGAATTTAATGTATTTATTATATTTTTTATATAATTATCGGCTGAGGTATTGGTATAATTTTGATATAAATCTAGTTAGTTGTCGTTGAGTATTTATTAAAAACGGTGCATTTTTGCAGGTTTATTTTTAATATCTTAGGCAATGAACACAATATTTAATTAGTTGGTTCCGAACCGACAACAACACTAACTATGATTGTTTTCCCGTTCCTAACAACTGTTAAATTAATTTTTTGTCCTGGTAAATATTGATCCAATAATCCCATTAACGAATTAGTTTGATTGATAGGTACCCCATCTAACTTTGTTATGACATCATTTTGTTGCAATCCTGCTATCGCAGCTGGACTACCTGCCACTACCGATGGATTTGTAGGATCAACGGAGGGTGGGATAAAGGCTCCTTGAGATTCTGACAGATTATATTGATTTTGGATATCGGCAGTAATTGGTACGTACATAATACCTAAATACGGTACAGAGAATTTTCCTGTTTTTAAAACTTGATTAATTAAACCTGTTACGTCATTGATGGGTATTGCAAAACCGATGTTTTGAGCATTTCCTGCAATTGCTGTGTTGATTCCAATTACCTGCCCATTTAAATTTACTAGCGGGCCGCCGGAATTGCCCTCGTTTATAGCAGCATCTGTCTGAAATAGATCTGTTAGGTTTTCTGAACTACTAGCAGAACCTGAAAATGGAGAAAGTGAACCAGAATTATTGCCATTAGAGCTAGCCGCTACTACACTTCTTCCAAAACCGGATATAATTCCAGAAGTAACAGTGTTTTGAAATTGTCCCAATGCATTGCCTATAGCTACTACACTGTCTCCTATTTGTACATTATTCGAGTTACCAATAGCTGCTGGAGTTAATTTTTGTCCCTTTAAATTATTAATCTTCAGAAATGCTACATCTAGACTACTGTTAGGATTTGTTCTACCTATGATACTCACATCATTTAGCTGGACTCCGTTGCTTAGCGTTATGGAGACACTTGTAGTTCCCACAGGAACAACATGCCTATTCGTTATAACTAAACCTCCACTAGTCAATATAATCCCCGTTCCGGCCGCTTGTTCTGTTGTAGGTTGTTGGGAAAAACCGAATAAATTAGAAAAACTATTCGAACTAGGCGAACTATTTATAGTTACATTAACACTCACAACGCTCGGACCAACAAATTTAGCGATACTACTGATTAGCTGAGATTGCGTAGTTACAATTTTTTGCTTACTAAATAGTCCACTGGAAATATAACCAAAATTATTATTCAATTTATTTTCAACTATACCGCCAATAACTCCTCCTAGTATTGAGACGATAAAAAAAATTACTAGAACAACCAGAAATTTAATTTAGATC
>JAJYCU010000120.1 GCA_021778165.1 bacterium
ACCTTCATGATTATCAGATAAGTCTAATTCTTTCTCAGAAGCTAACATCCCAAAACTTTTGATATCAAAAAAGGTTTTCGCAGTTAATTTAAATGGTTGAGGTTGATTAAAAGTAACAGGCACTATTGATTCTGGTGGTAAATAAGTCGTCAGCATGCCACTTCTAACGTTCGGAGCACCACAAACAACAGATATATATCCATCCTTATTACGTTCAATCGATTCAAGTACTCCACCGTCATCAATAAGACAAGCATTTAGATGATCGGAACCATCAATTTGATTAACCGATATTACTTTTACAATCAAAACATCTTTAAATTTAGCTGCAAGATCAATAATTCCTTCTACTTGGCCTAATTGAGATCCTATAAACTTTGTTAATTCAGAAATAGAAGGTAATTTAAAGTCAACTAAAGATTGTATTTCTTTTACACTTAATTTCATTTGAATTGCCTCAAAAAACTTAATTTAGCACTCTCAAAATGGCGAACATCTTCAATGTTATTTTTCATCATAACTAAGCGGTCGATGCCAACACCAAAAGCAAAACCAGTGTATATTTCCGGATCAATTCCTGCCATCGTTAAAACGTTTGGATTAATCATCCCACAACCAAGTACTTCAATGTATCCACTCATCGAGCAGATGTTACAGCCTTTTTTATCGCAAAATGGGCAAGACATTGAAAACTCAAAACTAGGTTCTGTGAATGGAAAATAAAAAGGCTGAGTTTTAAAATCAAGCTCTTTTTGATAATAAGTTTGTAAAAAAGTTTTAAGTGTAGCAAGCAGATTACCAACGGTCACATTTCGGTCAACATAAACACCTTCTATTTGGTAAAAGGTATGCTCGTGACGAGCATCTAGATCTTCATTACGAAATACTCGACCAGGTATTACCATTGCAATCGGTTTATTGAGTTCAGTTAAATCTTTTAGCCCATCAACCAATACCCTATTTTGCATACTTGAAGTATGGGCAGGTGCAATTAATGGTTTATTAAAATCATCGGTTTGAAAAGTCATAAAGGTATCAGTATCATCTCTAGCTGGATGCCCTTCAGGAAAATTCAAAGACCCAAACATATGGTAATCATCATCTAGTTCAAGACTTTCCCTAGCTCCAAAACCTAAGCGGCCAAAAATATCTAAAATAATTTTAAGTTCAGACATTAAGGGGTGTTTACTACCTAAATCAGCAGTTAGGACTTTAGGATGTTGGTTTGAATCGATATTTAAATCGAACGGTGCCGAAACATCAATTGGACCCAAATCATCATCACTATTCATTAATTCAGCAAGTTTTTTTTCAAAATCTTTCTTTAGTAAATTAATTTCTCTACCAAATTCAGGCTTATCGGCTTTCGGAATAACTTTAAGCTCATCGTATAATTTTTTTAAAGTAATCGACTTAAAAATATCATTTTTTTGCGACAAATTATTAAATTCTTCATTTAAAGATTTATAGGCTTGATCAATTTTAGTATTAGAGAAATTCATATTTTTATTAATTATATCAGATAAGATTAAAAAAATAAGCTATAATAAAGTGATGGCAACCAATTCATTTGATATTACAACCGGCTACAATAAGGCAGAAGTTAATAATGTTTTTAATCAGGCTAAAAAAGAAATTGAAACTAGATATGATTTAAAAAGCTCAGCTTGTGAAATTGATTGGTTAAGTAACCAGACTGGTTTCAAGATTACAGCGCCAAGTGAATGGCAAATAGATACAATTATCGAAATAATCCGTAAGAAAATCGCAACTAGGGGCTTATCTCAACAGCTTTTTGATTCGACAAAAGCTAATGTATTATCGAACCTAAAAGTAACTAGAGAATTACCAATCAAGCAAACGCTTGAAAAAGAAGATATATCATCACTAATAAAATTAATAAAGTTAGATTTTCCTAAAATTAAGCTTATACCTTCTGGAGATTACTTAAGAGTTGAATCAAACTCAAGAGATGAATTACAAAAAATAATATCCTTTTTAAAAAGTAAACCACTTGAATTTTCAATTAATTTCACGAATTATAAATAGATTTTAAGTATTGATTTCAACAGTTGTGCCTATAGGTGCCCAATTATATAACCAAGCCGCAGTGCTTGTAGGTAATTCTATGCAACCATGAGATGCATTTAATGAGTTTGGCGAAATATTGCCAAATTGATCTGGTGTTCGCCACGGAGCATCATGTAACCCATAAGTTCCGTACTGATTAGATAAAAATGGCATCCAATAATTTACAGGATCATTCCAACTACCACTCTGATCTGATCCAGTGAGAGTTACCTTAACTTCTTTAGCATAAATTTTATAAGTTCCGGGTATAGTTGCATCAGCTACATAATTCTCATCACCAGTTACAACTGGCGAGTCGTAAACTTGTTGGGTCTGACTACAAGCCCATAAATGCCGCATTGAAATACTAACTACAATTTTATTGGCTAACTGATTATTAGCACAATTATTAACCGGTGCGACATTATTGGCGATTGATGTGACAGGTGGTTTAGATTTGTTGGTTTTTACTACAACTGTTTTTGAAGAATTTGATCCAGTTAACTTCAATCCTATTACGACAAATAAAATAAGAAAAATGATATTAATCAGAAAATTTAATTGGCGTTTTTTTTTAATTTGCAACATAGTTGTTTCTTTATACTACAACTAAATTATAAATTCTAACCAGTAAATATAAAAATTAATTTTTGGTTCTTTTGCGTTTTACTGGGTCTAGCTCTTTTTTTCTTAAGCGCAATGACACTGGTGTAACTTCTAACAGTTCGTCATTTTCGATAAAAT
>JAJYCU010000121.1 GCA_021778165.1 bacterium
CTTGTTACCTTCACGAAGTTTAAAGCCAGCAATTGAATTTTTAGCAGCAGTTTGAATAGGCGCCTGTCCGGCAATCTTAGTGATATTGTTAATAACTAAATCAAAGATTTTTTTATCGTCTTTAGCTTTTCCAACACCTGAGTTAATAACAATCTTGGTTAGTTTAGGAACTTCAAATAAGTTCTTGTAGCCTAGTTCTTTTAATAACTCTTGACGAATTGTTTCAAGATATAAAGCTTCTAGTCTTGGTTTAACTGAAGTTGTTGATGTTTTTTCTTTGACCATTACTTTATATCCTTTCCGGTAGTTTTGAAGTACCTAGTTTTTGAGTTATCTTTACCAGTAAGTTTAATGCCAATTCGACTACCTTTTTTCGATTCTGAGTCAAGAATAGCGACTTTTGAAACCCAAATTGGTTTTGTGATTTCGGCAATCGTACCTTGAGGGTAGAGTTTATTAGCCTTAATATGTTTCTTAACAATGTTAATACCTTCAACAGTTACTTTATTTTCAGTTGGGTGAGTGGCAACAATCTTACCGATTTTACCCTTGTATTTACCTGACAGCACAATAACTTTATCGTCTTTTTTAAGTTTAATCTTATAGATTTTATTCATTATAGAACCTCCGGCGCTAAGCTGATTATCTTAGCGTAACCTAAATCTCGTAATTCTCTTGGAACTGGGCCAAATATACGAGTGGCTTTAGGTAATTTATCATCACCAATTATAACAGCAGCATTATCATCAAAAGCAATCGTAGAACCATCGGCTCTTCGAATTTGATCTCGAGTTCGAACAATAACTGCTTTGACGACTGATTTTTTCTTAACTATACCAGTTGAGTTAGCTTCCTTAACAGTTGCGACAATAATATCTCCAACTCTAGCATATCGCTTTCTGGTACCACCAAGAACTCTAATACATAAAATTTCTTTAGCACCAGAGTTATCGCAAACGTTTAATCTTGTTTCTTGTTGTATCATTATTTTTTATCCTCTTTTGGAATAACTTCAGGTTGACTATCTTTAATAACAGCTAAATCTTCAGTATTTAAGGCAGCAGTTGTAATAATAGAACTTAGGACGTGTCTTTTACGAGCACTAATTGGTCTTGATTCTTTAATACTAACAACATCACCAACCTTGGCTTCATTTTTTTCATCGTGAGCCATGTACTTAGTACTAACTTTGTAAGATTTTCGATAAAGTGGGTGTATTTTTCTAGTTAAAACAGTTACAGTTATAGTTTTATCAGTTTTATTAGAGGATACAATACCAGTAATTAATTTAGCCATTATTTTGTCTCCTTTAATAATTGTTCACTTAAAACCGTTAGAACACGAGCCAAATCTTTTCGTTTAATCTTAATTAATTTAACATTATTAATTTGACCAAGTAATAATTTATGCTTTAAATCATAAATTTCAGTCCTCAGTTTAACGCTTTCAGTCGATAACTCAGTCGTTGATAATTTTCGGATATCCATGATCTTCATAATTAAATCTCCTGCCTAACTAAAAACCTAGTTTTAATTGGTAATTTATCAGCAGCTAATCTCATTGCTTCGCGAGCAACAGATTCTTCAACACCTTGCATTTCAAATAAAATCGTACCAGGTTTGACTTTGGCTACAAAAAATTCAGGATTACCTTTACCGCTACCCATTTTAACGTCTAATGGTTTACGAGATACAGGAACATGAGGGAAAATTCGAATCCAAATTTTACCACCTCTTTTAATGTAACGAGTCATTGCCTGACGAGAAGCTTCGATTTGACGACTAGTTATTCTTTCGTGACCTAAGGACATTAAACCAAAGTCTCCAAAAGCGATATAGTTACCAGAAGAAGCAACTCCTCTAATCTTTCCTTTTCTTACCTTACGGTATTTTGTTCTACTAGGGACTAACATTTTAGATAACCTCTCCCTTATAAATCCAAACTTTAACACCAATTAAACCAGCAGGAGTTTTAGCAGCAACTTCAGCAAAATCAATATTAGCTCTTAAGGTATGAAGAGGTACAGATCCAGCAACTTCTTTTTCTCGTCTAGACATTTCAGCACCATTTAATCTACCAGCGACTTCGATTCGGATACCCAGAGCACCGGCTCGCATTGAATTTGCAGAGGCAGATTTAATGGCCCGTCTAAAGTTCATTCTTTTTTCAAGTTGGTGAGCAATATTCTCAGCGACTAATTTAGCAAAAACATCAGGTTTTTTAATTTCTTCAATATTAATCCTGGTTGGTGTGTTATAAATCTTTTCAATTAAACCTTTAGGTTCAGTGGCACCAGTTCAACCACGACCAATGACAACACCTGCTGTAGCAGTTGAGATAGTAACTGTTACTAGATTTGGCGTTCGATTAATTTCAACTCGATTGATTGAAGCTCGACTACCAAGTTTATCGATAATTAATTTACGTGTCGTTAAATCATCTTTTAAGAAATTAGCGTAGTCAGTTTTAGAAGCAAACCATTTACTAGACCAATCTTTATTGGTCTGTAATCGCATTGAAATTGGATTAACTTTTTGACCCATTATTTTGTCTCCTTAGTAGTTTTCTTCTTAGTTACAGTAGCAGTCTCAGTTACAGCCTTAGCAGATTGTCTCAGTTGACCATCAACTAATACTTTAATGTGAGAGGTTCGAAGCATATATGGGTGTGACATACCACGGGCAACTGGACGGAATCTCTTAGTTCTTGGACCGTGATTGACAGTAATTTCTGAAATATATAAACTATCTTCTTTGTAACCGT
>JAJYCU010000122.1 GCA_021778165.1 bacterium
GTAGGCTACGATATCTTGTTTGCCTCTAAAACCGTGTTCTTTCTCAATAGCATATTCGATCGGCAAACCGTGAGTGTCCCAGCCAACCCGACGAAATACCTTATAACCTTGCATTGTCTTATATCTTGTAACAGCGTCTTTGACAGTAGTTTGAACGACGTGACCATAGTGAGGTAGTCCGTTAGCAAACGGTGGGCCATCATAAAAAACAAACTCTGGACTATTTTTTCTTTGCTCGATACTTTTTTCAAATGTTTTATTATCTGACCAGTATTTTAGTATATTCTCTTCTATTTTCGCTAAAAAGTGTTTTGAGTCGGACATCGTCTCATCCCCATTAAAGTTGTTTATTTCGGATCCAATATTGGAGGTACCATCCGAATTCCGTCTTAAACGGCACTTAATTGAGGCTGTAACGGGCTCACCCGAGAGAGGTCTAATCGAAGGCTTAGCTTCTTTCTTCTCCTTAGCTTGCGATTGATAGTCGCTTCAATTGATATTAGTCAATAACGCTTTATTGACTAATATTATAACACACTTAATTATCGGTCGTCGCGCCGTCTTGAAAGCCCGAGTAATAAATCGAAATTTCATCTTCCAGACTCGTGCAGTTTAAGGAGAGTCCGATATCCACTCCTCGTAAGGCGATGTCGACTAAAAATTCTTTTATAAGAATCTTTCCATTTGGGCTGACTTCTGGAAATAAGTGATGCAAGAATGAGTCGATTGTTTCCGATTCGGTGTCGATAATACTTCGGATAACTTTTTCATAAGGAATCATTTCTATATTTTGGCTTTTCTCCGGAGTACTTTCCATTATAGAAATATATTTTAGTAGATTTGTGAACTAAATCAACTTTTTTGTCTAGGCGGCTTTTCTAGATTTTCGACTTTTTCTTGGTTTTAATTGGGCACTCATAGTCCTACTTCCCTGGACCCATTTTAAACAACCCTTCAAAGGATTATTAATATTAATAACAGCGAAATGTTTTTTTACTGGGAGTGTAAATATTGAACTTACTTTTTCTACGTCCCAGCCGACTACTGAGGCAATATTATCGTCGGTCAGAACTTCTTCCAAGTTGTTGATTATTCTTGAAACCGCCCGATCTGGATTGTTAATTGTATGAGTAATGATTCTTTTTTTGACTGCAGAAGTAAAAACTCCTTTATATTTATTAGCCAAAGCTTCGTCGAGATGATGGTTTTCTACCAAACTGTGAATGTAGTGTGGCTTAAAAAAATCTTGTATATACATGCTGTCTCTAGAAGAAATCAAATCGACAGCTTTTTTGCGGTCCTGCTCTTTTCTATAATCGAAAGAAGTTAAATTTGGGTCCAATATCTCCATAACCTGCTCAGCGGTCGAGTAAATTAATTGATTGTTGTTTTTTGCAGATGCGGTCAGGATGCCGTTTTGGCCATTCCGATAGAGAGAAATCTCCCATCGTTTGAGAACTTTACCGACCATATCGGCGACCATCAATCTAGCTTCTTCATTGATAAATTCAAAAGGCTTCTCGTCGATATTTTCGTATTCATTTTTTAAAGCCAAATCAACATGGTTGTTGATACCTAAGATTTTTCTTTGTAGGTTGAACGGTGTTCGACCTGGAATAGTCGATCTATTTAAACTTTGTAATGCCACGATTCTCTCGTCAACGCTGTGACTAAGTATGTCATGAATTTCTGGTGCTACGGCAGAGCTGATTCTTTCAAAATTTAGATTTTCGGAACGACCATCCATTTGAATATTATATAATAATATCTATTAAAAGCAATCCTTTAGATTTTTCTGGAGTCGTAGGCCCAATGTAAAATGGCCTGCCTCTGTTTTTGCCGGCACGAATAATCTTTTTCCGGACAATTTAATTTGACTTGGGCGATGTGTCTTTTAATGTTTAGCCAACGTTTAATTTGTCTATCGTCTTCGTCGGGGATTCTTCTACCTTGGTAATAGCGACAATACCATAAAAACCACCCCAGAGGATCAATCGGATTAATCCAGCCTTTTTCTTGCCAAACCTGGAGAGGTTGAGATGCATTTACTTGAAAAAAATTTAGGCCAGGTTCAGGTTTTAGCGAAGCGGAAAATTTAACATTCTCAAACCAATCAACCGGAAACTCCTTGGGAGTCGACTTAAAATAACTGCCACCGAATATTCCTAAGCCCAGCATTTCTTTTGGCGACAATTCAGGTTTGAATCTGGTATCAAAATTTTTGCCGGTTGGCTCAACCAAATCATAACTATAATCTTGCTGATAGGTCTCATTGACTATGATTCTTTTATAATTTGGTTTCATTGGTAATTTATACCGCATTAAAGTTTTTTAATTCTTGATAGTGTCTAATTATAATCTGAATTTGTTTCTGGCTGAATTCAGATTTTGGTGCCAGAGCATCGTCTACTATGATGTTTCCGGTTGATTCGGCTAAGCAAACAAAAACCGGACCGTCCCCTTCTGACGTTACGATTTCCCTCCCCGTGTCAGGATTGATTTTCCTGAGTATATAATAACCTAGTTCCGTAGAAGTTTCCGATGCAGGAGTCCAGACGTACATTTTAGGGCTTATTGGTATTTCGGAGTAAGTAAGGTCGTGTAGTTCATCTATCAATTTTTGATCAACATCGTTTTTTAAGTAATAGTTATTATTAATCTCTATGTACTTTTTATAAATACCGCTCGAAATATATTCAACCTGATGTCGTTTTAGCAATTCCTTGACTGCTGAGTCAAGCCAAGGACTGT
>JAJYCU010000123.1 GCA_021778165.1 bacterium
CTGCTATCTTTAGGAATGGAAACTATCAGTAAACCTTCTTCCCTCAAATAATCTATAACCAATGCTAAGTCTGAAGGTAAAGCATTATAAGGTGGGTCGACTAAGATTAAATCAAACTTAATACCTGCACTCAAAAGGTATGTTTTATTGTCTGAATTTATGACGTCAACTTTATCTTTAATTTTTAAGCTACTGGCAGTTTGTCTTATAGCTTTAATAGATTTATACTCTTTTTCTATCATTACTACTGATTTCGCACCTCTAGAGACAGCCTCAAAACCAAAACTACCACTACCAGCAAATGCATCCAGAATATTCAAATCTTCAACGCTGCCAATCATATTAAAGATTGCTTGTCTAATTCGCTGACTCATTGGATGAGTTAAGGAAGTCTGGGGTGCTTCAATTTTCTGATTTTTTAAATAACCAGCACTAATTCGAATCGGTAAACTCATTTTTTTGCATCTAAGCTTGCGTTATACCAAGCAACACTAACAGTTTTGATTAGTAAAGGCGCTAAATACTTCCTGATTTTAGCTGAAAGACTCATCGTCCAGCCATATTCATAAAACTCATCATAAAGCCCATGACTGGCTATATCTTGGGCTATTTTTCGATACCACTTATCGATACCTTCACTAAATTGTTCAATGTCTTTCTTATTTGGTACAGATTTAGGAAAACTAAGTGGAACCATTATCCCTGCTACACCAATTTCGAATGCTGCATGGGTAATAAACAATCCCTTAGGGCCCCACATTTTCCAATTATTATGTAGCACATGCCGTTTCTTGTCGCCAGACATAATCAGACGATTCTTAAAAGTATCCCTGGTTTCTTTAGTTTGACCATTACGAAGTTCCTCTAATTTCTCTTCGTAGGGATATTGATGAGCTGGCGTTAAGCCATCAACGATTGCATGGGATAACCAAGCTGCTTCAAAGGATGATCTTTCACGATTCTTAGCCTTCAGGGCTTTAACTAAATTATTATAGTGATTCTCGATTAAGGTTAATAACTGAGTATCATCTAAATCATAAGGAGACATAAAATGCCATGGCTCATTTTTAGCTGGACTCTTTCGTTTGATAGCATCCGGACCATTATATCCTTCAAAATGAATAATATCCTTACTACGTGGAAAATAGAGTGATTTATCGAGTAAAGTTAAGTTTCGTCGAGCTAAACGATCAATCTTTTGATGAACGCCGACATACTTTCCTGAGCTTTTTCGAAATGTTGTTCCTGAATACATGATATTTTGAATTGAAAATTTAAGTATACTACATCTTAGATTTTAATCTAAAGTTTTAATTGATGAAAGTTGATTTACTTTATTATTTAATTGCTTATATTTTTGCAGCTCACCGGTTTCAAAAAACTGTTGAGCCACAGCTTTAACTGATCGAATAAAAGATAAATCACTAAACTCAACAAATTTTAAATCCGTTAGACCATGTTGAGACAGACCAAAAAATGCTCCAGGGCCTCGCATCTTAAGATCAATTTCTGCAAGTTCAAATCCATTATTTAACTTAACGAGAGATTTTATTCTTTCATTTTTTGTAATATCGTCATCGCCAATAAAGAAACAATAACTTTTAAGGTCACTTCGACCAATTCTACCTCTTAATTGATGTAGTTGTGCTAAACCAAATGAATCTGAATTAAAAATAGCCATGACTGTTGCGTTAGGGACGTCAACGCCTACTTCAATGACAGTTGTACTGACGATTAAATCTAATTCATGTCTAACAAATTGTCGCATAACCGCTTCTTTTTCTTTAGCTGGTAGTTTACCATGCATTAAACCTAATCGAAATTTTGGGAATAATCTTGTTAACTCATTATAAATAGAATTAACGTCATTTTTAGACTGCCCGATATTACTCTTAATAATTAGAGGACAAACTACAAAAACTTGATGGCCTAATGTCATTTCTTTCTTGATAACGTCATAAACCGAATTAATATTTGTTTCACTAACAACTTTAGTTTCTACTTGAGTAGTTTCGTTTGGTTTTTCACTCAAACGAGAGATTGATAGCTCACCAAAAAATGTCAGTGCAAGGCTTCTAGGTATTGGAGTCGCAGATAGGGTTAGTAGATGTGGTATTTTAGTCGAGTTTACTTGTAATTTTTTCCGCTGCTCAACACCAAATCTATGTTGCTCATCAACTATTAAGAAAGCTAAATTATTCAATTTAACATCTTCTTCCAGTAGTGCATGTGTGCCAACTACAAGTAATATCTCATTAGACTTTAGTCTATCTTTAACAAGCTCTTTTTGCTTTTTAGTCATGCTACCGACCAATAAGTCCACTTTTGATTCTAGGTTAAGCTGAGCTAATAATTTAGTGATAGTTTCATAGTGTTGTCTAGCTAATACTTCAGTTGGTGCTAAAAAGACTGTCTGCCATTTTTTATTCATCACCATTAAAGCAGCCATTAAAGCTACGACTGTTTTACCAGACCCAACATCACCTTCTAATAAGCGATTCATCGGCAAGTCGTGCTCGAGGTCCTGATAAATCCGCCAGATTACCTCTCGTTGTGAATTAGTTAGTTTAAAAGGGAGTAGGCCAACAAATTTTTGAGCCAAAGCTGAGTTAAATTCAATAATTGATGAGTGGTTTTTTTTTAGTAAATCTCGATTTTTAAGGCTCACCAAAGTTAAAGAAAAAATTTCATCAAAACTTAATCGATATTTTGCTTTATCTAAATCCTCAATCGATTCTGGAAAGTGAAGA
>JAJYCU010000002.1 GCA_021778165.1 bacterium
TAACTTTATTTCCAATTGCAGCACCTGTTACATCAAGAGCATCTAAAACTGTTACACCGGCGTTCATTAATGAAGCGAAGGTTCTAGAAAATCTAGCAATTGCAATTTTTAAGATTATTACTTTAACTACTGGGATTTTAAGTAACCAGAGATGAAAGTTGTATTTACCCTTGTCGGTTTTAATATATTTTAAGAAATATGAGAAGGCAAAACCAAATATAACTACAATAATAATCAGGTTAGGCGTACTTTTAACCACCGGAATACTATTTATGCCAGGTATTAGCTTAACTATAGTCGGTCTAACGCAGTAGTTAGATAAATCTAGTAATACTTGACTGTAAATTGGAAGATGAGCATGTGGACCAGCAAGTGAGAATATGATGCCTTCAATCTTCGGCATTATAAAAAGCATGATGCCAAAGAAAGCCAAGATTGTTATGGTCAATATAACAATTGGATACATCATGGCACTTTTGATTTTCTTTTTTATACTTGCATCAAGTTCTACTTGAGAAGCTAATCTTTTTAAAATCTTATCTAAAATTCCACCTTCCTCACCAGCTCTAATCATACTGATATAAACTTCTGAAAAAACTGTTGGAAATTTAGCAAATGACTCGCCGAGTGATAATCCACTTTCAACATCTTTAGTAATAAAACCAAGGACTTCTCTTAAATAAATACTTTCACTATCTGCTGCTAGGGCAGAAAGTGATCTGACTAGCGGTACTCCTGCAGTCACCATAGTTGATAATTGTCGAGTAAATATTACTAAATCTTGTGTTTTTACTTTCTTAGACGGTGCGAAGATTGAATTATGTTTCTTTTTCTCGGCCTCAATTAAAAGAGGTTTAACACCTTGTTTATGGAGTAACATTAATAGAGCTTGTTTATTAACAGCTTCAGCAGTACCAGAAATTGTTCGTCCTTCTTTTGTGGTTGCTTTATAGACAAAGTTCATATGCTTATTGTACAACTGCTGTAGTCGTAACTCGAAGAATTTCTTCGATTGTTGTTTCTCCTCTTAGAGCTTTAATTAATCCATCTATTTGAATTGCTAACATACTTTCAGATATGGCAGTTTTTTCAATATCATCACTGGAAGAGTTATTTATAATCATTTTTTGAATAGATTCAGAATTAGAAAGTACTTCATAGATGCCAATTCTACCTCTATAACCAGTATGACTACAAATTTCACAGCCATCTTTACTGGTTCTAAATAACCTGGTTATCTTAGTTGGCGTTGAACTTAAATCATCAATGGATAATTCTGTGGTGGTTTTGTTAATACCAATACCATCATTTAACGCCGATTCTTCAAGCTGATTTAAATGTTTAATTCCATTAGTCGCGTCAATGTTAAATAATTTTGATAGATGTTTATTAAAAGCTTCATCAGGCACAAAAGATTCTTTACAGTTATAACAGAGTTTCCTTACTAGTCTCTGAGCTACAACAACTCTAACGGTGCTAGCAATTAAAAATGGTTCAACTCCCATATCAAGTAGTCTAGGCAGACAAGTCGCGGCATTATTAGTGTGTAGAGTAGAGAAGACTAAGTGTCCAGTTAGAGCAGCCTGAACTGCTAAGTCGGCTGTTTCATGGTCTCTAATCTCACCTAACATTATAATATTAGGATCTTGACGCAGCAGTGCTCTAAGACCATTAGCAAAAGTCATACCGGCAATTGGATTGACTTGAGTTTGATTAGCTCCGACAATATGGTATTCAATTGGGTCCTCGATGGTCGAAATGTTAACATCCGGACTATTTAGTGAACTAAGAACGCTAAAAAGAGTGGTTGATTTTCCAGAACCAGTCGGCCCAGTTACTAAAATCATACCGTGGGGTTGAGTAATGGCATGGTTTAATTCAATTAAAGCTGATCCCCAGAAACCTAATTCTGTAAAATCAGCTGCTTTTGATGATTCATTTAGGATTCTAAGCACTACTTTTTCACCGTCAAGAATTGGTAGGGTTGAGACTCTAAGAGCATAAACAGATCCATTAACTTCAACCTTAAATCGACCATCTTGAGGTGCTCGATGTTCATCGATCTTTAAGTTTGAAAGAATTTTGATACGACTAATGAGTGAGTTTAATAATTTTCTAGGTAGTTTGTTAGATTCTTTTAATATGCCATCTATACGGTATCTAATGACGACATAATCTTCCCTTGGTTCAATATGGATATCACTAGCTCCTGCTTTTATGCCGTATTCAATTAATAGATTAACGGTTTGAGCTACAGGTGAATCTTCAGCTAAATCACTTTCGTCAATTGATTCTATTTCATCACTTTCATCTTGAGAAGCAATTACTTTTGTCAGTTCATTACCAATATTACCTCTATATTGACCGAGTGAAGCCTGAAGAAGACTGTTTGTTGTTATGTAGACTCTAATATTATTACCGAGTTGTTTTTGAAGAAAGTTTAATGCCTGGATATCATCTGGGTCTTCCATGGCAAGTAATTTAGTGTCATTTTCATCAATATCAAAAACTATGGCGTTATATTGATTAGCAATTCGTTCTGGTAAGAGTTTTAAAACTTCTGGTTTAATATCTTTTCCATTTAATTCAATAAAAGGAACATCAATTTCTTTAGCATAAAGCTTTGTTAGATCTTTTTCAGATAGTAGGTTATTCTTAATAACTAAATCTTGCAGAGGTTTTTTATCAGTTTTTTCTTGTTCACGAAGTAGCTTTAATTGTTCATCAGATATATTCTTGGTATCTGTTAACAATTTTTCAACTAGCGAATCTGGAATTCTCATATTTTATATTTAGTATTTAGCTTTATTAATAAGCATAATCATAACAAATTTTGCTTATAATCTGAACTTTAAATCTGAATTTTTTAGTTTAGGACTTCATTTAAATATTAAAATGGTAAAATAAGATATAGAGGTGGTAATTTTAAGTTAATTTTAAAAAAGAGGGTATTTAAAGTATGAAAGATAAAATTGTTAAAGAATCAGCAGCTGCGGCAGACAATAAGTCTAAAGCATTATCGATTGCTTTAGAATCAATTGAAAAACAGTTTGGTAAGGGTTCTATCATGAAATTAGGTGACTACACTGCTAAATCAGTAGAGTGTATATCAACTGGGTCTTTATCTCTAGATTTAGCACTAGGCGGTGGTTTACCAAAAGGCCGAATTGTTGAAATATATGGTCCTGAAAGTTCAGGTAAAACAACTCTAACTCTTCATGCTATTGCTGAAGTCCAAAAGAATGGTGGTGTAGCGGCTTTTATTGACGCTGAACATGCTCTTGATCCTTCATATGCTAAAAGAATTGGTGTTGATGTTGACAATTTATTGTTGTCACAACCAGATAATGGAGAACAAGCCTTAGAAATAGTTGAAACTTTAGTTAGATCAAATGCTGTCGATATTATTGTTATTGATTCAGTGGCTGCTTTAGTACCAAAAGCTGAAATTGAAGGCGAAATGGGCGATAGCCACATGGGTCTGCAAGCAAGACTAATGAGTCAGGCTTTACGTAAATTAACTGGAATTATTAGTCGTTCTCATGTCACAGTCGTTTTCATTAACCAAATTAGGATGAAAATTGGTGTGATGTTTGGTAACCCAGAAACAACAACTGGTGGTAATGCACTGAAATTTTATGCTAGTGTTCGAATGGATATTCGTCGAATTAGTCAAATTAAGCAAGAAGATGTTGTTGTTGGTAATAGAACTAAGGTAAAAGTAGTTAAGAATAAGATTGCTGCCCCATTCCGTGAGGCCGAGTTTGACATCATGTACAACAAGGGGATATCAAGAACTGGTGACGTACTTGATTTAGCTATCAATCACAATATTGTCGATAAAGCCGGCGCATGGTTCTCCTACCAAGGCAATAAAATTGGCCAAGGAAGAGAATCGGTTAAAACTTATTTTGAGAACAATCCAAAAATAATGAATGAAGTTGTAGATAAAATTCTATTAGCAGAGTCTAAAAGAGCTTAGACCAAACAAAATTCATGATTATTTCAAATTTAGTACCATCAAGAACTAATCATGGATTAATATCAATTTATTCTGATTCAAAATTATTAGTTGAGCTTTCAATTGAATCAATTGAAAAATTTAATCTAAAAATTGGTTATCACCTATCTAGTGATGAAATCAGACTACTTGAAATAGAGTCAACTAAAGAGATTTATTATCGAAAATCGCTTAATCTAATTTCTATTAGAAAAAGGAGTATTAAAGAGATAGCGGAATATTTATCTAGGTTTAAACTTAATCAAGAATTAATTGATGAGATTGTCGAAAGATTAATTAGCAGAGGCTATCTTAATGACTTAGAATTTGCAAAAGCATTTGTTAGTGATCGAAATCTTTTAAATCCAACATCTTTTATTAAATTAACTTATTTATTAAGAGCTAAAGGCATCAGTCAAGAAATAATCGATTCAGTTATAAAGAAAGCCGAAGTTAATGATTTTTCACTTAAAAGCTTGATAGACAAGAAACGTCGGATTACAAGGTATCAAGATGATAAGAACTTAATAAATTATTTAATGAGGCAAGGATTTTCTTACTCTGATATTAAAGAAAAACTGTCAGAAAATTAAACAGCCAGTACTGAAGCCGTTGCCTTAAGCGTAGCTTCTAGTTCATCAACGATTACTTTTTTATCATTAATTTCTATAATTTGGCTTCGATCGATACTTAATAGCGCACCATTAAAGTTTCGCATAATTGATTGTGAAACATATAGTTTGCTAATGAACATATTATTTGTATCAAAAGCAAAGTCAGATATTTTACCTAATTTTTTTCCTGACACTGTCACAGTTATTTTATTTATTAAGTTATATTCAATTTCTATTACTTTCTCTAGTCTGATTAAATCTTTCGGTTCACTCAAGCAATCATAATCATTAACAATAAAACCATCCTTATTAATTTCTCGGATATCTTGATTCAAAAGGATTCTAACACTTTTACTAATATTATCTTGAACGAAAAAACCTTCTATTTTTAGATTATTTGGTTGGATTAGTGTCTTTATGATGGTGGCAATTGGACGACCCTCTCTTATAGAAAAGATTTTTTTATCTGATAGAGAATTATTTAGTAGCAACATCAATTTAATTATAAACTAAATGATATAGATTAGTTGAGATTGCCCCTAAATTATAATTAATTTAAAATAGACAAATGATTGAGATTGTTTCTAGTAGTGAAGATCAAACCGGAAAGGTTGGTCATTATATCGGCCAGCATTTAATTGGTGGTGAACTTATTATTTTAGATGGTGATTTAGGTAGCGGTAAAACAACCTTAACTAGAGGTATAGTAAAAGGTGCCAAGTCGACTGATGAAGTCTCTAGCCCAAGTTTTGTAATTAAAAATGAATACAGATCGAACAATTTTATAATTTCTCATTTTGATTTTTATCGGTTGAATGATCCTGGCATAATGGCAAATCTTTTAAATGAAACTATTAATGACAATAAATTTGTTTCCATAATTGAGTGGAGTAATATCGTTAATGACTTATTAGTTAAGCCTAAACTGACCATTAAATTTTTAACATTAAAAGAGACAGTACGAAAGATTGTTTTAGATTATGATAAACAATTAAATTATCTTATAGAAGGGCTTATTGTATGAAAATATTAGCTATTCGAACAGATCAACCAGAATCACAGTTATTTTTATTGAATGATTCAGGAGTAATTGACCAAGAAATATGGTTAGCAGATCGGACTCTTGCAGTCAGTTTGAATAATAAAATAAAAGAATTACTTGATAGGAATAATTTAAAATTAAAAGATTTAAACGGCTTAATTTTCTATAAAGGTCCTGGAAGTTTCACTGGTCTTAGAATTGGAGTATCAGTAATAAATACTTTAGCGTATGCGCTTGATATACCAATTGTTGGTAAGATGGGTCAAGATTGGTTGAACGATGGAATAAAAAGCCTATTGGACAAAATAAACGAGCAAACTATTTCACCCTTTTATGGCAGCGAAGTATATATAACTAAGGCTAAAAAGTAATTTAGTAGTCTAGAAGTTTGACGCTTTTCACTCAATTACTGTATATTAATAAGCAGGAGAGACTTGTTTTTTATAAATCGTTAATCCTACTACAGTATATTTTTTTATTAAGTCTACATTTTATTTACATTTTGAGAACAAATCGAGTATCTTCTTGTTGGAATATTCGATAACTCAATTATAAGAAAGGATTTTTATGTTTGAGGTGATTTTTGCCATAGTTGGGCTTGCCATAGGTTTTGGCGGCAATCAGATAATTAATAAGAATAAGGCCAGTTCATCAAAAAATGAAGTTGAAAAGGAACTAGCCAAAGCTAAAACAGAAGCCGATAAGTTGATTTCTAAAGCTAAGGAAGATGCTCAGAAATCTATTGATGAAGCTAAAAGAGAAGAACAAAGCCGTAGGTCAGAACTACAAAATATTGAAAAGCGACTTGTTACGAGAGAAGAATCTCTAGACAAGAAACTAGATGATTTAGATCTAAGGCAAGAAAAATTAAGATCATCTGAAACTGAAATTGAAAAATTAAAAGATGAAATTAGAGATATTCGAATAAAACAGCAGGATAAATTAGAGAAGATTGCTAAATTATCTAAAACCGATGCTGCTGAAAAACTTATGCAAATGACAGAACGAGATATTAGACAAGATTTAGTATCTCTAGTTACTAAATTACAAAATGAAGCTAAGGAAACAGCTGAAGAAGCCGCTGCATTAGTAATTACAACTGCTATGGAGAGAATGTCTAGTGAAGTTACGGCTGAACGTACTATCACAAGCCTAAAACTCGAAGATGAGGAAATGAAGGGAAGAATTATCGGTAAAGAAGGTCGTAACATCCAAGCTCTCCAAAAAGCAACTGGAGTCGATATCCTAGTCGATGATACCCCAGGCTACATTGTACTAAGTAGCTTTGATCCAGTTAGAAGAGAAGTAGCTAGACAGACATTAGATATGTTAATGAAGGATGGTCGTATCCATCCAGGCCGAATTGAAGAGGTTGTTGCTAAGGCGCAAAATAATATTGAAAAAGAAGTTTTCAGAGCCGGTGAAGATGCTGCAAGAGAAGTGGGAATTGTCGGTATACCTAAAGAAATTGTTCAGATTTTAGGTGAACTTAAATTTAGAACAAGTTATGGTCAAAACGTCCTAAAACATAGTACTGAAATGGCTCATATTGCTGGGATGATTGCAGAAGAAATTGGTGCGAACGTAAAAACTGCTAAGTATGCTGCATTAGTTCATGATATTGGTAAAGCTTTGACGCATAAAGTTGAAGGTAAACATCACCATATTAGTGGTGAAATATTAAGAAAATATGGTGCACCTGAAGAAGTAGCGCTAGCCGCCGAACAACATCATGATGATGTTGAGGCTACCAGTGTTGAGGCGTTAATAATTAGAGTTGTAGATGCGATAAGTGCTTCAAGGCCTGGCGCCAGAAACATTTCAGCTGAAAATTTCGGCGAAAGAATGAGAGACCTTGAAAACGTTGCTAACAGTTTCCCTGGGATTGATAAAACTTACGCTATATCAGCTGGACGAGAGATTAGAGTTTTTGTTAAACCTGAATCAATTGATGATTTGAGTGCTATTAAACTCGCAAGAGATATTGCAACTAAAATTGAGTCAACAATGCAATATCCTGGAACAATTAAGATTAATGTTATTCGTGAAACTAGAGCAATTGAGTTTGCAAAATAGTATTAGATTTTTTAGAATATGAGAATTTTATATATTGGTGATGTTGTAGGTGAATTTGGTGTAAGAGTTTTAAGATATAATCTAAAGAAAATAACAGAATCACGTAATGTAGATGTTGTAGCGGTTCAGTCAGAAAATATAACAAATGGGAAAGGTATTTCTGCTAGTGACTACCAAGATTTAAGAAATCTTGGAGTTAATTTCTTTACTGGAGGTAACCATAGTTTTGTCGACCCATCCATAAATATTTATTTAGATAATCCGAATGAACCAATTATTAGTCCAGCAAATTATGATAACAGGTCTAAAAACAGGGGAGTTAAGTATTTAGATACAAAATATGGTAAAATACTATTCGTAAGTCTATTAGGTCAAATTGTAGGTAAAGATTCTGGCTTATCTTTTTTAAACCCACTTAGAATAATTGATCAAATTTTAAATGAAAATAAGAATATTGACTATTGTGCGAAGATAGTGAATTTTCATGGTGACTATAGTAGTGAAAAAGTAGTATTCGGGCATTATTTAGATGGTCGAGTAAATGCTGTAATTGGTGATCATTGGCATGTACCAACTGCTGATGAGCGTCTACTGCCTAAAAGTACAGCTTATATTTCTGATGTTGGAATGACAGGAGCACTAGAATCATCGCTAGGCGTAAAATATGACAATATAGTTTTTCGATGGCGAGATGGAATTAAGAACCCAAATACTTTAGAAAATATTGGTCCTTGGCAGTTTAATGCTGTCTTAATAGAAGTAGATAATCAAACTAAACTATCAACATCTATCGAAAGAATTAACTTGAAAGGGGATTATTTAGACTAAATAGCTATTTATACGCTATAATTAAATTTAAATATGACGGGATGTGGCGCAGTTGGCTAGCGCGCGCGGTTTGGGACCGCGAGGCCGGAGGTTCGAGTCCTCTCATCCCGACCAGATTTATGATTTATTTAAATTTAAATAAATTGTTAATTGATTACGGTATTTGATTAATAATTTTCATTATCACTTAAATACTTAAACCAATTTTTCTCGTTCTATTTAGTGCTATATTAACAATTTGCATAATCATTGATTTGTAATTTATTCCAGAAATTAATAGACATGATTTCGGGAAAGACCCATAATTTTCAATTAAGCTAGGAATTAAATTAGCTTCTAAGAAATGAGGAGTACCATTAGCGTCCAATCTAATATCTATTCTTCCATAGTCTCTGGCTCCTAATGATTTAAATACAGATAGAGCAAGAGCGCTTACACGTGATTTTAATATAACGTCTGTGACTTCAATTGCTTGTTCAGTGTTTTGAGATTTAGTATCTCCACCTAATATCCTAGCTCCATTATTATCGGATGGTGCAATGAGTTCAATGGGCATAACTAAAAAATCATCTGTATCATTATTTTTTAATATCGATACACTAAATTCACGACCAGGCAAGTAGTTCTCTATTATAGAATCAGAATTTAATTCCATTCTTATAGAGGTAACCTTTTTCTCTAGATCAAATATATTATTTACAAGAGAATTACTATCAATTCCTACACCACCTCCTCTGTTAGATGGTTTGATAAATACTGGAAATTCTAATTTATGTTGGTGTTCATCTATTTGGGCTGATTTATTAATAACGTAAAACTGTGAAGTATTTAGCCCAGCGTCAAGCACTCTTTGTTTTGCCAAAGATTTATCTCGACTTAGTTCATGAGCTCTTCTACTTGAACCAGTATTTTCAATTTCATTATTGTCTAAATACTCAGCTAGCCAAATTTTTTTAGGATCGTTAATACCTAATTTTGGGTTGTGGGGGATAAATTCCATTCCCAAGAATACTAAGTCGGGTCTTAGTTCCACTAAGTTATCAAGGTCAGATAAATTATTTATAATCGATACGCCGACTTGTGTAAAATTTTCTTCTAGGACTTCTAATATGCTTTGACAAGATTTATCGCTCATTGAACTGAGATTATTCATTGTTGATCGGACTATTTCTATATGTTTGTCGATTTTAATCATAGATTTTAATAGACAACATAGGATAGTATGTTTTAAAAATCATAATACCAAAATTGTTATCTCTTCTTTTTGTTTAAGTTGATATTTAGCCGTGTTTAAAATTTTTTGAACCGAGATAGTAGTTTTTAATTCTTTTTAATCAGAATAATTATGATAACGGATAATTCTTAGTAATCACTTGCTATCAATAATAGTAGCATATTTTACGACATTATTAAAGTTTACTCCAACTTCTTCAAGACTTATTATAAATTTAAATATGACGGGATGTGGCGCAGCTTGGCTAGCGCGCAGCGTTCGGGACGCTGAGGCCGGAGGTTCGAGTCCTCTCATCCCGACCATTAATAAGTAATCTTTATGTTAGTAAGTTTCTGAATTACACGTCTAATATAAAAAAGAGTAGAATGGATGTTATGGTATTTGTAATCCTAGCCATTGTTTTTATGTTACTTCTACTAAATGAATTAATATATAAAAAAACAAAAAAAGTTAATGAAATTAATCGTAAATTTATACATATCACTGTAGGTAGTTTTATTGCCTTTTGGCCTTTTTTAATTTCTTGGCAAGACATTAGATTCATAAGTTTAGCTTTTATTATTGTTGTTTTAATTTCTAGAAAGTGGAATATTTTTAAAGGTATTCATAGTGTTGTTCGTCCGACATTCGGTGAAATTCTTTTTGCGATTGCCGTAGGCGCAATAACATTAATAACATCAAATAAATGGATTTATCTTGTAGCAATTTTACAAATGAGTTTAGCTGATGGCATGGCTGCAATTATCGGCACAATTTTTGGTAAAAACAATAGTTATAATATTTTTGGTCAAATTAAAAGCATTGTTGGAAGCCTAGGATTCTTCGTGTCATCTTTTTTAATTTTCTTTATTTATAGTTTATCGGTTGTTGTTAAACTACCGCTTTATCTAATGTTTAATTTAGCCTTATTTTTAACCTTTATTGAGAACACTGGTGTTTATGGATTGGATAATCTACTAGTACCAGTCCTAACAGTTATATTTTTAAAATATTATATTAAATAATTTTATTGGTTAGTTTTTAAATCAAATAAGATTATTATTGCTGCAAAAAGTATAATTTCTGCTAATTGAATAAAAGAACTAACTAACAAGTTAATATTAAATTTAATAACTATTGTTATTAACAATAAGTTTAGAGCAAGCGACATAGTGATAAAATATTTTAATATTGAATGATATTTTCGAGCTATCTTATAACTATTCGATAATTGTCCTAAATCTTGTTTGAAAATCGTAAAATCCTGCTGATGATCTAGAACTAGCTTTAAATCATCAGTTATCTCTACCACACAATTAGCTCTTTGGTATAAACTTTTATCAGTATCTTTATAGGAAACAAGGGTGACGGGCTTTAATTTTTGATTTTGTAAAATATTTAATTTTTCTTTAATAGATTGATTAAAGTAGTATCTTTTTATTTTAAATTGATTTGCAATTTTTTTGATGGAATTTTCATTATCTCCACTTATTATAATTGTATTTTTAATTTTTGATTTTAAATACTCGATTGCTTTAAAGTTTTGCTTTGACAAGGTTTCTTTGAAAATAATTAAACCTGCGACTGCGCCGTCTATCACGATAAATAAAGTCGAAGAATCTATCGAATCGACATTGAATTTTTTTGGTAACTCAATAGATCTATCTTCCAATAATTTTTCAGAACCAACTATTATGTGCTGATTCTTTAGAGTTGCAGATAAATATTTTTCGTTAACAAATGCATGTTTTATCTTAATTAATTTTAGATTTTGATGTTTTATAGTATCAACTAAAGTTTTATTTATATTTGAATTTGTGTCTTGAAGCATAGATCCAGCTATAATTAATAATTGCTCGTCACTATTTTCTGTATAGTTTATTATTTTATCGATTGATTCATGATCGGAAGTTATAACACCATTTTTTGAGAGTGCTAGAGTTTTGGTTTTAGATAATAATTCTAAAGATCGAGAGTTTTTTATTAAAATACCTGATTTAAAGAATAATTTCATAATCGGTAAATAGGTAGATTTGGCTGTTAGAATTAGCAGGTATGGTGATGCTATGATTAAAATTCTGAATAAATCTAGTCGATTCTTATTATAGGAAAATAATATGATGGCCACTGATAGAATTAATAAATAATATGTAAACAAGTTATTGATGATTTTTTTGGATATTCTGCCAGTCGTTTTGAGCGCTTCAGTCTGTTTTCTATCAATGTCATCGACTAAGTTTTTATTAATAAGAGATGTTACTTTAAGTTCAATATCACTAGATAAATTAATAGAACCTGCTAGTATTTCAGCTTTTTCGATGTAGTCTTCCTTATGGTATGTCTTATTAATTGGGTTTATCTCACTAATTGTGGCAAATTCGCTTAAAAGAATTGAATCAAAAGGTATGATTGAGCCAGATTCGATAATAATTCTATCACCAATTTTTATTCCACTTGGGTCAACTAAACTATTTTTATTTTTATGAACGACTTTTATGGGAGTCTTGTAGATATTCAAATCGAATTTTTTACCACTACTCCTTAGTCGTTTTAATAGTAGATTATCTATTAATGGATAGATAGTTAGTAGGAATAATAGAATTATTGTCAAATTGTAGTAATGATCGAAAAAAGACATCATTATGGTAACAATTAATAATAAATTAATGTCTAATTCATTAAATTTTATTTTTTGAAAATAATTAATGCTAAGTGGTAGTAGTATAAGAATCAAATCGGACAATGATAATATGAATTGATAGTTTGTATTTTTAGAGCGAATTAAAATTAAACTCACAAATAAAAAAATTAAACTCACAAATAAAAAATAATAAGTATAAATCGCTTCTAGTTGTTTTTTAAACATTTTATTCCTGACTTTTGTTTAATTATACCAATCTAGCCTCATTTTTCGATAGTTTAAAATTATCTTTAAATTCGTGATAAAATTAAAGCTTAAATATGGATGATTATAATAAGATAAATAGGCCCAGAAGAGTACAGGGCAATGTTGATGGTTTTATTATTCAGAAAAAATTTAATCCGACCAACCCTAACTTAAGAACCCGAGTAAGTGTTTTAGATAAAAAACCAATCAATACAGTAAAGCCAGCTCAAGCTGAAGAGTTTATTAAACCTAGTCCAAATGTATTTAAATCACTCCCCAATCACAATAAGTCTTTGATTGGTCTAAATTTACCTACAAATCCTATTACAGACCAACCTACTACAAAAAAGCGATTACAAAAACATAATAAACTAAAAAGATCCAAGAGAAAGAAAGTTGTATTGTCTCTGGTATCAATAATAGTCCTGGGTTTAATTGGTGTTGGTGGCTTTGTTGGCTTTAAGGCGCTTGGAACAATCGATAAAGTATTTCACGGCAATATAGTGTCAGATATATCAGCTGCATTTAGCACAAAACCTTTAAAAGGTGAGAGCAGTGGA
>JAJYCU010000124.1 GCA_021778165.1 bacterium
TCAAATGTAGACAATAATCCTATAAACATAGCCAATAATGTTACAAGATTGGATGGTATTTATATTGCCAGTAATAGCTCAATTAATGACTGTATAATCAATAATTTTCCACCTAGCCAAGCTAATGATTTTTATGATATTAGAGACCCTAGTTCGCCTAGTTTCAACCAAAGCTGCGCACAGCAGTTAGTGGTTAATGGAGCAATGGAAGCATCTCAGATTAATTTTTATCGAACTTTTGATTCATTATATGAAGCTGGTAATAGTGATAATGATAGAGGTTCGACCCAGCCTCAAACTTCAGCCGCAGAGATTATAAATTATTCCCCACTAGTCTGGCTAGCTCCTAATAATTTAACAGGTTTATACCCAGGTCAGCAGACACCAGTTATTCAATCTATTACAAGTTTAGCGCCAATAGTTAGCCAATAGGTAGAGTTAAAAATATAATAATGCTTATGTTATAATTAATAAAAAGATTATAATATTTAAGATGAAATCAAATAAAAAATTTTTTGGGCTAGATATCGGTACAAATTCTATTAGATTAGCTCAGTTAGACAATAGTAGTAATACTTTTCCCAGGAATTTAATTAAATACGCTGTGACTCCAGTTGAGAGTAAGATTATATCAAGTGAAGCAAAAACTGATAGGGATGAGCTAGCGAGTATTATTAAAAATCTTGTTGCTCAAGCTAATTTAAACACGAATAATGTTGCGGTAGGGATTTCGTCGAATAAAGTTTTTACAGCGATAGTTGATGTAGATAAATTAAAACCTTCCGAAATGAAAAAATCAATTGAGTTCCAAGCAGACACCTTTATACCAACTCCTCTAGCAGATTCGATTATTGATTGGTCTATTTTAGGAGATTCTCCTAAAGACGTTTCTAAGCAAGAATTATTAATCTCCTCGACATCTAAAGATTTTGCTACCGCACAACTTGAATTAATAGAAAGTGCTGGGCTAAATGTTATAGCTTTAGAGCCAGATGTTTTAGCTATATCAAGATCATTGATTAAGCCAAATGATGTAGATACTATATTAATTATAGATATCGGTAATAGATACACCGATTTAGTTGTTTTAATCCAGAATAATCTAAGATTATCAAGGTCAATCCCTATTGGCACCGAATCTTTTGTTAGGTCTATATCACAAAACTTAAATAGTGAGGCTAAACAATCTGAACAATTTTTGTATAAATTTGGGTTAAGTAAGGATAAGTTAGAGGGTCAAATTTTCCAATCAATATCTAATACTGTAGAGAATCTGATGGTAGAAGTAGATAAATCTATTAAGTTTTTTTATTCTCGTTATAACAATAAGATTTCAAAAGTTGTTGTAGCAGGAACAGGTGCTATACTCCCTGAATTCCCAGTTTTTGTTGCTAACAGATTATCTATTCCAGTAGAAATTGGAAATGCATGGCTAAATGTTAATTATGATCCAACTATTAGGCCTGACTTAATGGCTATATCTAACCAATTTTCAGTTGCAGTAGGATTGGCGGAGAGACAAGAATGATTCAGTTTAATTTAATACCTTCAATTAAAAAAGAATATCTTAATTTACTGAGAATCCGAAATCTAGTAGTTTTTATTTCTATAACTGTAACATCGATTAGCTTTATCATATTTGTGATCCTCTTTACTTATGTAACTTTTTTTCAAAGTAATAATTTAAATAACATTGATAAAATTGTTCAGTCAAAGAGTGTCACACTAACTGGCAATAGTAATCTGAACAAAATATTAACTATACAAAATCAATTGAAGAGTTTACCTCAAGTTGAATCAAACCTACCCGAAGTAAGCCAATTATTTACATATTTAAATCAACTGACACCGGTTACAGCTACAATATCCAATATTACAGCTGATTTTAGTCAAAATATAATGACAATTAAAGGAAATGCCGATAGTTTAGCTACGGTAAATCAATTTGTAGATACCCTGAAGTTTACTAATTATTCCATATCGGGTTCATCTGATAGGCCAGCATTTTCTAACGTGGTATTGACATCATTTTCTTATAATTCTAGTTCATCCAGTACTCAACAAAGTAATGCCACATATGAGATTGATTTTAGTTTTGATTCAAACATATTTGCAAACAGTTCAAATGTAACATTAAAGGTTCCTAATTTAATAACGACAAGATCGATACTTGACCAACCTTTAAATATTTTTAAAAATAATAATGCTACAAATTAAGAGAATATAATATGAAACCAACTTCAATTAAAGATACTAAAATGAAAATATTTTCTAACCAAATTGTTTTGGCATCAGGTTTAGGTATATTTTTTACTTTATTCTTTATTTTTTCTACAAAAATTCTTATTAGTAAATATAATTATCAAAATAACGTCATAGGTGTTCAGAAACTGGCTCTTGTTAATTTAAATAATGATATATCAGCTAGTAAAACACTGGATAGTTCATACAGTAAGTTTGTTAGTCCTACAAACAATATTATCGGTGGGTTAACAGCTAACCCAAATTCAGTGAATGGTGGAGATAACGCTAAAATTATTTTGGATGCGCTCCCTAGTACTTATGATTTCCCTGAATTTATAACTACGTTACAAAATTTATTGGTTTCACAGGGTGTATCAATTACAAGTATTTCAGGTACAGACCAGTCAGCTACGCTCACTAATTCTCCTAATGGAGTTATTTCGCAAATTCCTTTTCAAGTAACTGTGTCAGGTAGTTATAGTCAAA
>JAJYCU010000125.1 GCA_021778165.1 bacterium
ACACACTATTTATTTGATCAAACTCAGAGAAGCCCTATAATCATCCCAGTTATAAATATAATTGGTAACGGTAATATAAAAAAAGACAATAATCAAACAGCAACAGCAACAGCTCCAGTAAAATCGGCCGACGAAATTGCAAAAGAGCAACAGAGAAGGTTTCAGGAAATGAGAAACAGATTATTGACACAGGATCCAAGAGTAGATTAGCTAGTGCTAATAAAAATATTTTAAGATGATATACTTTAGAAATGGCCACTAAGAAAAAAAATAAAAACTCAAAGAAAAAAATTACTAAGAATTATCAGAATGATAGTCGTACTTTTTTCTGGGCATATATTGCGGCAATAATCTTATTTTTTGTAGCATTATTTATTTTTATAGGTGGTTTTGGCGCAGGTGGACCTCTACCTGTTAACTTGTTTAAGTTTACTTATAGATTATTTGGGTATGCTGCTTTCCTTGTGGTTTTTGTATTGATATACATGGGAGTTTATAAATTTTCGACAGAAGATAAAAGAGTTCCACTAGCCAAATTAGTTAATATATTTTTATTTTTATTTCTATCATCTATTTGGTTTCAAATTACTTTTGTGAATATTACTGCAACCAGTAAAATAGGTGGTCATGGTGGAAACATCGGAGTATTCTTTGCAGATTTTATACTTAAGTTTTTAACTAAGATACCCTCATCAATTTTCTTTGGCATTGCTAGTATTTTGTCGTTATTATTTGCTTTCTCTATTTCACCTCGCATTATTCTGACAATATTGAAGATGATTAAATTTCCGAAAAAAGATAAGGATGATTCAGAATTGTTTGGATTAAAACAATCTGCTAATGAACAAGTTAACTTTAAATTAAACGAAGGTGTACCGGTAATACATCATCAAGCAAGCGCAAATTCAATTTTGAAGGAGCCTAGGAGACTTAGTAGTCTGAAGAATACAGCCGACAAAATGTCGGATGATCAATTGCACAGTGCCCTAACCACCACTAAAGATAGTCAGTGGCAATATCCATCGATTAATTTACTTAATCAAAAACAAGATAAAGCAGATGCTGGTGATGTCAATATGAATGCAATGCGGATTCATGACACTTTTGCTAACTTTAAAATTGAAGTTGAAATGGAAGGTGCGAATATTGGCCCACGAGTTACCCAGTTCACCCTTAAACCTCCAGCCGACGTTAAACTAACCAAGATAACTGCACTCGAAAATAATTTAGCACTTGATTTAGCAGCTCATTCAATCAGAATGGAAGCACCTATACCAGGTAAGAGAGCGGTAGGTATAGAAGTACCAAATATAAAACCAGCTACGGTTAGAATTAGTAGTTTGCTAGCTTCAAGAGAATGGTCTAGCATGGATGAACCATTGGCATTCGCAATAGGTAAAGATATTTCAGGGACACCAGTTGTCGCCGATCTCGCAAAAATGCCCCATCTTTTAGTTGCCGGACAAACTGGATCAGGTAAATCTGTTTTGATTAACACTTTATTAACTAGCTTGCTATATAAAAATTCTCCTGCTGATCTTAAATTAATTTTAGTTGATCCTAAACAAGTTGAAATGGCACCATATAATGGAATAGCACACTTACTTTCACCTGTTATTAATGACCCAGAAAAGTGTATTAGTGCTTTGAAATGGGCTGTAGCTGAAATGGAAAGACGCCTCAGAACAATGGCTGAAGTCGGCAAACGAAATATTGCTGAGTATAATAATCTTAAAAATGAAGCCGGTATGCCCTATATTGTTATTGTGATCGATGAACTCGCAGACTTAATGATGATGGCTGCCCGTGAAGTGGAAGCATTAATCGTAAGACTTGCTCAAAAAGCGAGAGCCGTCGGTATACATTTAGTACTTGCTACTCAGCGACCAAGCGTCGACGTAATAACTGGACTAATTAAAGCGAATGTACCAGCTAGAATTGCATTTACAGTTGCTTCACAGATAGATTCCAGAACTATTATTGATCAAATGGGAGCTGAAAAGTTACTTGGCAGAGGAGATATGTTGTTATTAACTTCAGAAATGAATAAGCCAAAAAGGATTCAGGCAGCATTAATTGAAGATGATGAAACGTCTAAGGTAACAGAATTTATTCGATTACAACAACCTCCAGCTTATGATGATGAGATTGTTTCGCAGCCAGTTCATTTAAGTAGAGGCAGCCAAATAGTTGATTATAATGGTGGTACAAATAATGATGAAGATGATATGTGGCGAGATGCTGTCATGGTAGTAATTGAAAACCGTAAAGCAAGTACGAGTTTACTTCAGAGACGACTTAGAATAGGATACGGTCGAGCTGCCAGGATTATGGAAACAATGGAAGATCAAGGCATTATTGGTCCACAAGATGGTTCTAGACCTAGAGAGGTCTTAGTGAGTAGTATGGATGAAGTATTTAATAATTCAGCAGGGGATGTTTCGAATAAACCAGCTGAAAATACTGTTGATTCAATAGATGATTAATCTAAAAACTTATCTGTACAAATAATAATTTTTAGGATATAATCTTTAAATAATATTAAATTTTTTGTTCGTGCCATTTAGGGACACGGACTATTAATCCAAAGAAAGGTTTAATCTAAATGAATCAATATGAAATTGCGATTTTATATGATCCAGGACTAGAAGTGGATTTATCTAAAGCAGAAGAAAGAGTGCTTAAGATTTTTTCAACTAATAAAGGTGAAGTATTAAGTCAGGATA
>JAJYCU010000126.1 GCA_021778165.1 bacterium
TTGATCCTGCATTAATTCGATAATTTTATTATAAAAATATTCCTCCTCAACTATATCTTTTTCATCCAGTATGATTGCAGCTTCATTTTTGAGTAAATAATTTGCATTTTTAACTTGATGACCACCTGTCAAGAAAGGGCTCGGAACAATAATACATTCTTTACCTTGAGTTGAAAATTCTGCAATATTTGTTGCTCCAGCACGAGTAATAATTAAATCTGCAGCTCCACTGTATTTATATACATCATCAATAAATCCAAAGACTTTTATCCTATCCAAGCTACCAACATTTTTTAAATAATCTTTTTTCATTTTTTCAAAATTGTTTAATCCAACTATATGAATTATCCAAATTTCAGGGATGTCATTAATTAATTTATTCGCAATATTTAAAAATGATTCATTTATAATAACTGAGCCTAAGCCACCACCAATAATCAAGATTACCTTTGAGTTTATTGGTATATTTAATTCGGTCCGATAAATATTTTTTAATTTTTCATCAACATATTTGAAATTACTAGAAATTGGTATGCCGGTTATTATTTTTTTCAGATCTGAATATGGATATTCCTCCGAATCAACTGAGACAGCATTATATTTAGCGTATGGTGCTAATATTCTATTTGTTAAACTTGCTGTTGAGTCTGAATCATGAGTTATAAAAGGAACTCTATTTAATTTTGCAGCTATAGCTACTGGAACACTTATATACCCTCCCCTCGTGAACAGAACATCTGGTTTACATTTTCTTATAATAATATAACTTTGAAATAAACCAATGATGATGAGGAATAAATCACGAATATTCTTATAAATTGTAGCTAAATCAAATATTTGTTTTAATCCTTCACTGTGATATCTTCTAAATTTTCCGGCATATATGAAAAAGATACTATCAATATTTTTATTATCCTTTAGAATATATGACAATTTATCGTTTTTTTGACCGATATATATTATCTGATTTGAATTATCACGATTTTTAATTTCAGAGGCTATTGTCGTGACGGGAGTGATATGCCCCCCTGATCCTCCCCCTGTTAATAACACTTTCATTACGATAACCTTTCTCAGATATATTTTTTGTTAAAGCATTAAGACTAGTATACCTTGAAATTTGAAAAACTAAACCGACTGCAGCAGCACTAAAGACTATTGATGTGCCCCCATAACTTATGAATGGTAGGGTTATTCCTTTTAAGGGTAATATACCGACCATAGCTCCAATATTTATTAAAGTTTGAAAACTTAACCAAGTCAAAATACCTATAACAATAAGTTTTAAAAAGTTATCTTCAATTTTTAACGCTATATTTTTAATTCTTGAAAAAAATCCAACGAATATTAAAATCAATATAAAATCTCCAATAAATCCAAATTTTTCAGAATATATAGCAAATATTGAATCATTAGAGGCTTCTGGGACATATCCATAGGCCTGAACCGTCTTTCCAAGGCCTAAACCAATAAATCCACCAGAACCGACTGAAATAAGCGATTGACAGGCTTGATAGCTCGATCCTTGACAATTAGTTTGTGGATGTAGATATGTTTCTATTCTAGCCAACCTATATGGTGAGATTATTACTGAAATTACTAATATTACTCCGATTAACAAAAACCCAATAATTAGTTTTTTAAATGGCATTCCGGCAATATAGACCATCGCAGATATTGAGATTAAAATAACACCTAATGAGCCTAGATCACTTTGTATCCCAACAATAATTATGCCTAGAACTGTAATAATAGTTCCTAGAGGTATCACTAAAGATTTAATATTATTAATTTTATTTAACTTAATCTGATTTGCTAAAAAACTCGCTACCCAAATAATTGTTACAAACTTCACTATTTCAACTGATTGAAAAGAAAAACTTCCGAGTCTAACCCATCTATGTGCTGGATAATTAGGGTTTACTGGAAGAATTATTGCCGCTAAAGTCGTAATTGTCGCAAAACTAATCAATAATTTATAAGTTTTTTTCCACCAAATTAGTGGAATTTTGGATGCAATCAAAAAACCAATAAGCCCTAGAAAATCAGCTAAGCCTTGTTTAAAAGTAAAATAGTTATTACTGACATTGTTTGTAATAGATAATGCAGGGCTGATAGAGAATATCAAAATAAAACCAATCAACATTAGAAGCATCATTAAAACCAACAGCCAATAATCTGGTTTATGCTTACGGCCTATTATTAAATTTTGGTCTTGATCTATCGAGAATAACTGCTTGTTGAATATACTGCTTATTTTACTTTTTATATTTGTACTCATAATATGATCAACTAAACTCGATAAATTAAGAAAATGATCAATCCAATTACAGCCGAAACTTGACCTATTACCCAAAACCGCATTGTAACTTTAGTTTCTGGCCAACCTAAAATCTCAAAATGATAATGAATTGGGCTAGTTAAAAATACTTTCTTACCTTGTCGTAATTTTTGAGAAGTTCTATTTATTATTACAGACCCTGTTTCGGCTACATATACAAACCCGATTATTGGCAGTAAATATACTGTATTTGTTTGCATTGCAATAATTCCTAAAGCAGTCCCCAGAGAAAAAGATCCTATATTTCCCATAAAAAATCTAGCTGGAAAAATGTTAAACCAAGTATCACTAAGCAAAGCACCAACTATAATA
>JAJYCU010000127.1 GCA_021778165.1 bacterium
ATTAAGTATCTTTGAAACTGAATCATTTGGTTCAATATTTTCAACTGATTTATTAATATCAATGTCTTGATAAACAACTTCTTTTGGCGGATCATAAAGTTTCATATAATCAGAAAAACCAGTATCAGATATTAACGAAAATGTTAATCTTTGATCTATAAACTGACCTCGAATATAGGTAATAGTTTGCTGAGAAGTATTATTAGTGATACCAAAAGAAATATTATATCTATCTGCCAAGATTGGAATTACTCGATATTTATATAAATCCTCTTTCGATAAAATATCTTTAAATATCTGTTTATTCTGAATGCTAGATGTATCAATATAGGGCAGACCTAAAATTCCAGCCCTTTTATAAGTATTTTGTTCTTCCTCTTGTCTAGCGGTTAACGACATATATTTATATTATAAAGCATAAGCGTGCAGTATCAGGGATTAATTTATTAAATGTTATATTGTATCAGTATGAATAATAAAATAATTGTTATTGCCGATGATATTAGAAGTAGCCATAATGTCGGATCATTACTTAGAACCTGTGAGGGTCTTGGTGTTGAAATGGTTTATTTAACAGGGTATACGCCCTATCCGCTATCAGATAAAGATACCCGACTACCCCACATATCATCAAAAATTACCAAAAGAATTGTTAAGACTTCACTTGGAGCGGAAACGACTATTAACTGGGAGCACGTAGACAATATTCTTAATCTTATTAATGATTTAAGAAAAAAGAATTACCAAATTATTGCCGTAGAGCTTACTGATACGGCAATTAAACTAAGTGACTTTAAAACACCTGATCGCGTTGCTTTTATTTTTGGCAATGAACGAACAGGTATTGCTGATGATCATTTGAAACACGTTGATCAAATAGTTTACATACCGATGCTGGGAAGCAAAGAATCATTTAATGTCGTTCAGTCGACAGCGATGGTACTTTATCAGGCAAGATTTATTAATTGATATTATTATCTAATATGAGATAATAAGAATCAGTAAATTAAAAACAAAGATGGCAAAATTAGATAAACGAGTAGCTATCAAAAGCTACCAAAAGCAACACGGGCTTCATCACAAGAAAGACAAAAAATACGGCCAAATATATTGGCCTTATCTACCTGTATTATTAATTACCGTTCTCGGGTTTTCGGTCGGCCTATTTCTTATGGCTGGAAATCTAAATAATACTCCCAGTACCGTAAGCTATGCTTCATTATTTACTTCAGTTAATCAGTACAGATCGAATAATGGTCAAAGCAAGCTAACTTATAGTCAAGACCTATCTAATGCTGCACAATATCAGGCCAATAAAATCGCCTCACTAGACAGTTGGTCACCATTAAATATGTCACGAAACCCTACATTTAATTTAATATCCACAAAATTCCAGAACCTATCATCACCATCTGAAAATCTTGCATACGGTTTTAAGAATAGTGGTTCAATTGTGTCGGCCTGGTCAAATAACAACTACCAAAATTCTAATATGTTAAGTCCGGGAGTAAACTCAGTTGGCTATGGTATTGTTAATGCTGCAAATTTCATGAATATGAGAAATCAAAAAATTGTAGTTACAATTTTCGCTGACAATAAATCACTACCAAATGGAGTAGTATCAAAAATCAATTCCAACGGATACGGTATTAGTACTAGCGCCCCACAGTCCATGGCTGTCATTAGGCTAAATTCATTTATTAAACACGATAATATCCTAGAACTATATGTTCTAGCTGGATTAATGTTACTAATCGCATTCACGCTATTATCGAAACACGCCTACATATTACATAAATGGATCAAACTAGAAGAGAAACTAGTGGTTGAGCACCCACTATTTGACCTTGCCTTAGTAGTTTCATTCATAGTCCTATCCAGCGCCATCCAAACCACTGGTTATATAAGCTAATTTAGCTTTATATTTTCTTCGCCAACAATTGAAGTAATAGTTTTTAGTAGATCTTGGCTTGGTGTAACTTTAGAAGGTAATTTAATCGCCTGCCTAGATGCGCCTTCGCCAAATACTAATATCACAGGAGTAGTTCCGGGGAGAGTATCAATTAACTTCTTGATACTAAGTAGCGTTGAATGATTTTCACCATCAGGTAATTTTATATATATGGTTTTATTATCATTCTCAACCTTAGACCTCGTTCTTTTAGGTTTATACTGCAGCGCCACTTCGTCAGATATTTCATCCAAACTACTGACTAGGAATTTTAATTCAGTAAAATTATTGCTGTCCTTTGGCCTATCTGCAATTTTACCCTTAATAGTGTAGATTTTATCTCGACTTAAAATTTTGTTATATTTTGCAAAAACTTGAGGAAAAATAATTAGCTCGATTTCTCCAAAAAAATCTTCTAACTTAGCAAATGCCATTTTTTGGCCATTTTTAGTCGAAATTTGCCTAATACTAGTAATAAGTCCTCCGATATTTAGCTGCTTATCGTCCTTACTATGAATTAGTTCAGCAAGACTTATAGTTCGATCATTGAGAATATTTTTATATATATCTAGTGGGTGCTCACTAATATATATACCCATGAGCTCTCTTTCCCAGGCTAATTTTTGACGTTGAGTAGCAAGCCCTTCGGAATTATCCATAATTAATTTTTGATCAGGTTTATTGTCTCCAGCTAA
>JAJYCU010000003.1 GCA_021778165.1 bacterium
GTGGTGCCAGTTTAAATTACCAGAAATTCTCAACGATTGTTTCGAAAACTTATAATTTTATTTTAACTAAGGGTAAATAACTATGGTTGATATAGTGGACGATAAACCTTCTCTAAAAGATGATGTATCGTCAATTAATAAAAAAATAACTAGCCCTAATTCGAAAAACGTTATTACGGTTAATAAGTCATTAGTTAAAGATAATATAATTTTGAATGAGGATAAGAATAAAGTAGAATCTTTAAATCATAAAATAGTTATTGCTCCAATTTCAGATGATTTACACATAGATGAAATTAATAAAGTTGAAAATATTGACAATAGTGAGGATTCCAAGCCTACTGAAATAGCCAAACCACTAGAAACAACTAGCTTGCCTAATAATGATAACCTTAGTAAAGATTTAAACTCTGTTTCTAGTAAAGAACCAGAATCGGAAGATATTAGTGAGGAAAATAAGAAAAAAAATGAGATTGAAGCCAAAAAAACTTTATCAAAGAAATATGAGTCTTTAATTGAATCAAAGAAATATTTTTTACCAATTAATGTTATCGCCAAGAAAAAAACGAAAAAATTTGTCATTATAAGTTTAATTTTAATTCTATTACTTATCTTAGTTTGGATAGATATATCTCTAGATGCGGGAATTATTAAATTAGGTGGCATAAAACCAGTTACTCATTTTTTCAAATAAAGAGTTATTAACTGATATTTTTGATAAACTATATAGGTGGAAAATGATTTATTAATTGGACTAAATACTGAGCAGGAAAAAGCTGTTAGGGTTGTTAGTGGTCCTATTCTGATTCAAGCTGGCGCAGGTAGTGGAAAAACTAAAACTCTAACACATAAAATAGCCTATTTATTGGCAAATAACTTAGCGACCGAGAGTAGTATTTTGGCCGTAACATTTACCAATAAGGCTGCTGGTGAAATGAGACAAAGAGTTGCCGACCTACTTCATAGAAATAATCACAAGAACTATTTCATGCCATTTATGGGTACTTTCCATAGTATATGCGTCAAGATATTACGAAAAGATGGTGATTATATCGGTGTCCCAAGTACATTTATAATAATCGATGAGACGGATAAAAAATCTATCATTAAGAGATTATTAAAACAACAGTTAATTGACGATAAGCTATATTCACCGAGTACAATCTCATCCATTATTTCGAATTATAAAAATGAATTAGAAAATAATATAGACAAATCATTTTCGCCAACTGAAAAAGTAGCCAGCCAAATTTACCCGTTATACCAATTATCTTTGAAAGAGGCATCAGCGCTTGATTTTGATGACTTGATTTTAAAAACCGTTCAACTCTTTCGAAATAATGAAGAGATTAGGCAGAAATGGATAAATCAATTTAGCCACATTCTGATTGATGAATACCAGGATACAAATCTAGCTCAGTACGAACTTATTAAATTACTAATTAATCCGATGCAAAATATTGTTGTAGTAGGTGATGATTGGCAAAGTATTTATAGTTGGAGGGGTGCAAATTATAAAAACATCTTAAATTTTGAAAATGATTTTAAAAATTGTGTAGTTATAAAACTAGAGCAGAACTATCGGTCATCACAGCCAATTCTTGATGTGGCCCATAATGTTATTACTAAAAATAAACAAAGATCTGACAAAAAACTTTGGACTGAAGATAAAAATGGAACACCTGTTCAAGTTATACAAGCCTTTAATGAGAGAAGTGAAGCTGAAACTGTAATCAATGTTATTAAAAATTCAATTTATAAGAATGGTATAAATTACCGTGATTGTGCTGTTCTGTATAGGACTAATGCTCAAAGTCGTGTACTTGAAGAAACTTTTTTAAGATATGGTATGCCTTATCAAATAGTTGGAGGCGTCAGATTCTATGACCGAAAAGAAATAAAAGATATTGTTGCTTATCTTAGATTAATTTTCCAACCAGAAGATCATCTTAGTTTCGAAAGAATTATCAATGTTCCTGCTAGGTCAATCGGAGCAAAATCATTGGCTGGTTTTTTTAAGTATAAAAATAGCTCTAATCAAACATTAAATCAAGCGTTAACTACTATTTCAGAGTCATCAGATTTAAGCCCTAAAGTTGCTGCTAAATTCAGTGAATTTTATAATTTAATCTCTCAGATGAGAGATTTACTTGACACAAAAGTAAAAATTTCCGATTTAATAAAAGTTTTAATTGATAAATTAGATTATTTAAATTATCTGAACGATGGATCAATTATTGGCGAATCTAGACAGGAAAACGTTAAAGAATTATTAAGCGTCGCAGAGGAATATTTAGATGATCTACCATTGTTTTTGGAAGAAGTTAGTTTAGTATCTGATTTAGATAAAAATAATTCTAATCAAGATGCTGTAACATTAATGACTCTTCATGCCGCTAAAGGATTAGAATATTATCTGGTTTTCATGATAGGCCTGGAAGAATCTATCTTTCCTCATTCGAGAGCTTATACTGATAATTCTGAACTCGAAGAAGAAAGAAGATTATGTTATGTTGGTATGACCAGAGCCAAAAAAGAACTTTATTTATCATATGCTACGTCTAGATTATTATATGGTAGCCTGTCTCATAATCCTCCGAGCCGTTTTTTATCAGAGCTTAATAATCAGTCAATCGAACTAGTTAGTCAGTATAATAACCTTAATTCAATCAATAAAAACCCAATTAATGAACCTAGGTATGTTGAAGATATAAATAATGGCGATGTTATTACTCATAACGTTTTCGGACAAGGGCAAGTAATCGAAATAAAAGATGATATTGCGGTCGTCTTATTTCAAAAATTTGGTCGAAAAACTTTGAATATAAGCTTGGCACCAATAAAAAAAGTCGAATGAAAAATAGTAGATTAAAGTTTAGAATTTCCGGTCGAATAGCATATTTTATTTTAACTCCGTTCCTAAAAGTATATTTAAGTAAAAGGATTACAACTAGAATTTTAATTATTAATAAAAATAGGCAAGTGCTAGTTGTTAGAAATTTATTATCAAATGGAAATTTAGGTCTTCCTGGTGGAGGACTTAAAAAAAATGAATCTCCTAGTCAGGCATTAATTCGAGAAGTAGAAGAAGAAGTTAACTTAAAATTATTAAGCACTGATATTTCGTATAAAGGCATATTCTTAGCCAAAAATGATTTTATAAAATATCAGTACCACCTTTGGTTTGGTTTTATTGATCAAGAACAGGCTGGTCCAATTAAAATAAAATCCTTTGAGATATTAGATCTAGATTGGATTGAGGTCAACAAACTTAAAGATTTTAAACTTAGTTCTGAATTAAAGTACTCTTTGGAGGTTTGGCAAAGAGAAACAGATTTGATAAAATGACCAAATACCGTTTTTGTTTATTTTTAATGCGAAATCCGATGTTTATTTATGAAAAATAAGTCTTCTAGAAATCGAAACATTACTCTTGGTTTTAATTTTATTAAAAAACCAGTCAATTTTTCTATTCTAGTTTTTGTACTATTGGTTTTTGTTTCATTGAGTTTTTTATTCATTTTTAAAAGTAAAACCAGTCAATTCATTCAACCCTCTAAGGATAAAATTGTCATAATTAATTATGACCATAAAATAATGACAATACCTTCAAAAGAACCAACAGTAGGTGCCCTACTAAATAAATTGAATATTATCTTACACACCGGTGATATAGTTGAACCGGGACTTTCGACTAAAATTTATCAGGATGATTTTAGAATAAATATATATCGAGCAAAGCCGGTTGAAATAATTGATGGTAGCAACATTAGATTTGTTTTTTCTGCTGCAGCAACACCTAGATCAATTGTTCAGCAACAAGGAATAAATCTTTATCCAGAAGACTTGATTAGTGATGTTCCAGTACAGAATTTTATTAAATCTTATTCGATTGGGCGCCAAATAATAATTGATCCTGCAACGCCAGTTTATGTAAATCTATACGGCACAACACTATTAATAAGGACCCAAGCCAAAACAGTTGGACAACTAATTAAATCTGAGAATATTCATCTTTCTTCAACCGATCAAATCATTCCACAACCTAATACAGCGATCACTCCATATTCACAGGTTTTTATAGTTAGGCATGGTATAAAGATTGAATCAATTACAAATCAAATTCCAATGCCTATTCAATATGTGCCCGATCCATCTCTAGCTTATGGTACAGGAGCGATCAGACAAGTTGGTTCAGCTGGTCAAGAAGTGATTACATATCAAGATAATTTAGCTAATGGTGTAGTTGTTAGTAGAACAGTTTTGCAAGATGTAGTCACTGTCCAGCCAATAACACAAATTGAAGTAGAGGGAACTAGTTTAAGCGGTATAAAAGGTGATATGGCATTAGCTGGCATTAGCCCAAGTGATTATCAGTATGCTGATTACATTATCTCACATGAGTCTGGTTGGTGCCCCACTAAAGCACAAGGAGAGCATTATTGTCCAACTATTCCAGATAATCCAATGACACCAAATGGATATGGTCTTTGTCAGGCAACCCCAGGATATAAGATGTCATCAGCTGGCAGCGATTGGGAAATTAATCCAGTCACTCAATTAAAATGGTGTAATTCATATGCTCAAGCTAGATATAATGGCTGGTACAATGCTTATCAGCATTGGATAAATTACAGAAATTGGTAAAAATATGATTGAAGCGAAAAAAAGTTTAGGACAACATTGGCTAAAAGACAATTATATATTAGATCTGATAGTCGAAGAGGCAGAACTGTCACCCGACCAGTTAGTCTTGGAAATAGGTCCGGGTACTGGTAATTTAACTGAAAAACTTCTTACTAAATCGGATAATGTCACAGCCGTAGAATTAGACGAAAGATTAATAAATAAATTAGTTAAAAGATTTAATGATCAGATTCTGTTAGGTCACTTGAGAATACTCAATGAAGATATTCGATATTTTGATTTTAATAATATTAAAGAAAGTTATAAAATTGTCGCCAACATTCCTTATTATTTGACTAGTTATCTAATACGACTTTTAGCTGATTCTAGCAATAAACCTGATCTCGTAGTTTTATTAATTCAGAAAGAAGTGGCAGAACGATTAAGTGCTCTCCCAGGTAAAATGTCTTTATTATCAGTTGTTGCTCAATTAAATTTTGATATAAAAAAAGGCGAACTTGTGCCCGCCTATTTATTTGAACCAATACCTAAAGTTGATTCTCAGATAGTAATTTTGTCTAAAAAAAATAAGAATATTTTAGATAATATTGATAGTAAAGAATTAATAAAATTTATTAGTCTAGGTTTTTCGATGAGACGAAAAAAATTAGTTAATAACTTAGTCAAAATTTTTGAAAAAGATTTATTAACGGATGTATTAGAAAAACTGAAAATAAATCTTAGCACTAGACCCCAAGATTTATCTATCAATCAATGGCAAGAATTATTTGTTATTTTATACAAAAAGTGATAAAATATATAATACATGGGGCTGAATTTAGCTCGACGTTGGACTTTATTAGTTATATCAGCAGGTCGCTTGTCAGCGTATAGGCAAAAAATCATAATTGCAGATCGAAAATCTACAATTGCCGACTTGGTTAAGAGTTTTGGAAATTTTTCATTCTCACCAGTCGCAATCGCTGCCTAGTTTTAGGTAGCAATGCTATGTCTGACATCAGATAAGGCAATAGTGTTTAATATATCTGGTTCGATAATGAAAGTTGTTTTTATTTCATTGTTAAGATTTTAAAAACTATACACAAACTTAAACTTGTCTATTTAGTTTTAGTTTGTTGAGAATACAATAATAGACTAAACCTGTAGAAGATTAACATCAATAAACTAGCGGACGTGGGGGTAGTACCCACCAGCTCCACCATGTAATTTATAATTAAGCAGTATATCCTCAATGTTAAGAGAAGCAAAATTCGTACCATTAGATAAAATTAACTTTAAATCTAATCCAGAGTTAGAAATCAAAGTTAATCTACCTGATTATGTTCCCACTAATGAGATTGGGCTTAATGTTACTAGAATCAAATTTTTATCAAGAATAGCTGGCTTAAAGTATTTAAAAATTGATACTTCTGGCGGCGAAACAAGTAGCGAACAGTTTAATCCAACTAGTATTGATGGTCAAGGGAATGCTACAGGCAGTATTACTGTGGCTCATATCAAGTCTCCTCTCTTTAAGACCGATTTAGATAGAGATAAAAGTTTAATGTCGAGATTATATTCTGAATATTCTTGGAGCGATGGACAGATTACGATTAATTCTAGTGAACTAAATAAAAGAACATATGACGCTGCTCGTAAAGAAAATGGCCCAAGACTAAGAGACCCTGATGAGTGGGCCAATCTATTAAATGAGTCTATAACAGCTGGGTTAACTACATCTGCTAGATTGAATTTGTTAAAAAAGCCTACAATAATGAGTAAATTTTGGTTAGGATTAACAATTTTTGAATCAATTTCATTGAGTAATTGGCTACTTTCAGATTCTAGAATACCGAATAACTTAGTAGATTTTATATTTAAATTTTCTTACTTCTCTGTCGGGAACCAATCGATTTCTACGACTTTGACAGCTGTTCAATTCCGTGATAGAAATATTTTTAAAGAAAGACGTTTATCCCTAATCCCGGCTTACCAACTAGATCGATTATTTTTAGTTAATGCAATCGCTAAAAGCTCTAAATTAGTTAAAGTTATAAAGCCTGAAAAGACTGAAAATAGCTAGCCTAGTATGTTTAAATTATTCTATAACCTTAATGTTAAATATTTGAAGTAATGTCAATATTGAAGCACCAATAAAGACAGATACCGAACTAAGACCAAAAAACAAGAAACTTAAACAGATAATTCTACCAATATCTAGATTTGCCTCTCTAAATATAAAATATTCACCGATATTATGTATTTTAGATGCTTTTTTCCAGACTGATTTTGAAAATGATAAATCAATAAGTTCATAGGTTGCTGAGCTAGCTAGGTTAGAAAAAGCAAGACCAAAAGGAGAAATCAGAAATAGTCTAATAATCCAGGTAGGCGAATGACTTATGATGCCGTACTTAAATGTTTTAGCGTGGTTTGTATCGACTAATTTTCCCTCGAGGAATATAAATAGAATCAGAATCAACGAAGTCAGGGAAATGATAGTACCTAGGGTAAGAATGTTTCTATGATTAGAATATATAAAAATTGGCCAGAGAATCGCCGAAATAACTCCTATAGCGCCGAGAATTTGGTAATTAATTGCTTTACGTTTTGTATCGATTTTCGCTAGACTCTTTAAACTAATAGTTTGTTTTTCTAATTTGTAATCTTTGGTTTTAAATAAAGGCAATATAGCAAATAAATAAAATATCCCAACAAGTATAAACAGTGAATTATATGACCTATAGTTTATTATTAGCGCACCAATTATTGGGCCAACTATTCCTGCCAAAATACTTAATATTTGAAATAATGAAAAAGATTTTCCGGCAGTTTTTATTTTTAAAACTCGACTTAATTCAACATTAAAAGCTCCATAGTACAAGGCTATACTTAGCCCCCAAAATACTGCTAGTAAAAAGAATGGTACATCAGTCCGTAGTTTAGTTAAAGCCAGGTAATATAACATTATAAAAATAAGACCAATTGATAGAGTTTTTTTGATTCCAATTTTTTGATCAAGCCAGATGCCAAGTGGTAAGAAAATCGATATTGAGAGGTAACCAATAATATTAAAAAGGGCAATCTTAGAAATTGAATAACCGATTGAGAAGAAAAATATAGGAGTAAATATACTAATTAGGGAGTCACCTAAAGATTTTATAAAGACCGATAAATAGAGTTCATTTAGCTCTTGGTGTTTTAAGTAGATATATTGATGATGTCGTCCGGAGACGGGATGTAATATCATTTAACTTTTATTTTTCGCTCTTCTGAGTGAACCTAGTTCAATATGGGTCATTCCTGCCATTATGGCACCTGGTTCAATGTTATCCAGGGCATATTCTAAACAATATTCTTGCACAGAGCATCTTTTACAAATTTCCTTGGCTGCTCTTACGGTTGCATTGTACTCTTCTTTAGATAATTCTGATTTATCAGGGTAAAAAATTGAAACATCTACGTTAGGTTCACTCCTACATTGACCATATGTTTTAAAATTGGATATAGTGATTTCTTCACTACCTCTTCGATTTGGAAAATTTCCTTGGCTGGCTCCCATTAAAAAAAGACTACAACAATTTAAATATTATTGTCAAAAGTTTTAATTTAAATTTGAATTATTTAAGTATTATTTATAATATAATTTTATGTTTGAAAAGATTGGACCATCTGATGAAGGTTTGGAGAATATGACACAAACATATTCTAATAATGAATTAGTTAAATCAGCTGAAGATATTATTATTCAAGCCCAAAAAAGAATGCTTAAGCACGATCCGTTCTTTAGATTTAGAATGTCGGGGATTGTGTTAAATCAAAAATTACCAAGCATCCTACATTATCTCAAACTCGAATCATATAACAATGCAGGAGTGAACGCGCTAATAATTTATTATGAACGAAATGAAATCGAAACCGAAGGTGATGAAGATTAGTAATATTTTAATGTTATACTAGAATTATTATGAGGTCCAGTTTAAAGTGGTCAGTGGCAATTATTATACCGATCTTTATTATAGTCGTTTCTATCTTTATCTATAACCACTCGGCCAGTACTAAACTAAACAACACTAATAGCCAAAATAATGAAATTGTACTAACCAAAAATAATCAACAACTAGGTAATTATTTAACAGATTTAAAGGGTCGAACTTTGTATGAATATAATAAAGATACCAATAGCCTTAGTAGTTGTTTTGGGGCTTGTATTGTAGTTTGGCCGCCATATGAAACCACAGTAATGCCAAAAAATTTACCAAAGGGGTTTAGCTATATTAAAAGAAGTGATACCGGTCAGTTTCAATATGTTTTAAACGGTAAACCACTTTATTATTATAAGTTAGATACGGTCGGCCAAATTAAAGGTAACTTAATTGGTGGTTTTTCGATTGTTAACTAAATTCGTCTAAATAAGCCAAAATAAGCTTGGATATAAAAATAAATGTGTTATTATACTGAATACTAGATAAAGCTGCTAATGTAACGTTTTGTTAGGTTCTAGGATAATAAAGTAAGTGTCTTCGGGGAGCAGTTAACTGGTTTGCCAGATTACTCCAAGCGATAAATAGGAGAGTATTAATGGCTACCAAACTTTTCGTAGGTTCACTATCGTGGAATACTACTGATGAGAGTTTGCAAGAATTTTTTGCAAGCGCAGGAACAGTTGTCTCAGCATCTGTTATAAAAGATCGGGAAACTAACCGTTCTAAAGGATTCGGTTTTGTTGAAATGTCGTCAGACGATGAAGCAAAGCAAGCAATCGAAAAATTAAATAACCAAGAGCTAGACGGACGTTCTATTATTGTCTCTGAAGCACGACCAAGAGAAGATAAGCCAAGAAGCTTCGGTGGTGGCGGCGGTGGTAATCACTCAGGTGGTGGTAATCGACGTGATTTTCGAAGTAACGATAGGTATTAATTTTTCACAAGTTAGTACTTTAGAAGTTAGAATGAGCGGTTTTTACCGCTCATTTTTTTATGATTTAATAAAATCTAATTAATATTTAGATTATAATGGAAATATATAAATGAAGAATTATTTTGTAACCACATCTATTCCTTATGTAAATGCTGACCCACATATTGGTTTTGCGATGGAATTAATTCAAGCTGATGTCTTGGCGCGTTATGCCAGAAGGAACCAGGCTAATGTTATCTTTAGTACCGGTACTGATGAACATGGAGGAAAGATAGCTGAAAAAGCTGAGCTTCTAGGTATAACACCTAAAAAATTAGCTGATGATATCAGTCAAAAATTTCGCGATTTAGCCGAAAAACTTAATACTACAGCTGATCGCTTTATCAGAACGACAGATCAGAATCACATTAAATCTGCTAAAGAAATCTGGCGTTTACTGGAAAAAGATATTTATAAATCAACATATATTGGTTGGTATTGTACTGGCGATGAAGCATTTTTTACAGAGACAGAAGTCAATCAATTTGGTGGTGTTTGTCCAAATCATAACCGTCCTTTTGAAAAAATTGAGGAAGATAATTATTTTTTTAAACTTAGTAAATATAGTGAAGAAATAAAGCAGGCAATAACCACCAAAGAATTATCAATATTACCGTCAAGTAGAGGTAATGAAATTCTTTCTTTGATTGAAAGTGGCCTTGATGATATTTCAATTTCAAGACCGAAAGATAAAATCACATGGGGAATCCCAACACCTAGTGATGATAGTCAAGTTATGTATGTTTGGTTCGAAGCACTCATGAACTACATTACAGTTTTAGGTTTTCCTGATAGTAAGGATTTTTCAGATTTTTGGCCAGCTGATGTTCAGATTGTTGGTAAGGATATTTTAAGATTTCACGCTGCAATTTGGCCAGCCATGTTGCTTGCACTGGGCTTAAAATTACCGAAAAAATTATATGTTCATGGATTCGTTACGCTTAATAGTCAAAAAATATCAAAATCACTTGGAAATGTAATTTCACCAGATGAAATTGTCGATATTTATGGCTCTGACGCTTTTAGATATTATTTTTTGAGGCATATCCCTAGTTATGGAGACGGTGATTATAATTTGGACAATTTTAAAAAAGCTTATGAATCTGAGCTAGCAAACGAACTTGGTAATGCAGTCCAAAGAACAGTCGTGTTAATTGATAAATATTTTAATGAAGAACAACTAGAGTATTCGCCTGCACAACATGATTCAACTGAGATTAATGAGGCAATTAATGATTGTCGTTTTGATCGTGCTTTAGATTTGATTTGGGAGCAGGTGAGAGGACTTAACCAGTTTATTGATGAGACTAAACCTTGGAAAATCGCCAAAAATAATGACCTATCACATTTAAAGGAAGTATTAACTTACCAAGCAGCTAATTTGTTGGAAATTTCTATTCTGCTAGAACCATTTTTACCAAATGTTAGCCAACAGATTAGTCAGATTTTTAGTATAAATTCTGCTGGAAAATATCGTAAGATCCTATTCCCTAAATTAGATAATTAATTTTTTTAGATATAATGGAAGATTTTTTAGTCGATACACATTGCCATATCCAGTTAATTAACGATATTTCAAATGATCATACGAGTCAATTATGGCATCGTGATGGCAAGGTAGATTTAGACAAAATTATAGATAATGCCCATGCCGATGGTGTTAATATTATGATAAGTGTTGGATGTACTTTAGTTGATAGTAGATTAGCCGTAGAATTATCTTCGAATTACCCCAATATTTATGCTTCAATTGGTATTCATCCACACGAGGCGAGTTTGTTTAAAAAAGATTGGGTTAAAAACAAAAAAGACTTCGAAGGGTTAATAAAAAGCAAAAAAATTATTGCCATTGGAGAGTGCGGGCTTGACTATCATTATGAACATTCAATAAAGCAAGATCAGATAGATATTTTAAAGTGGCAGCTAGAACTAGCAAATCACTATAGTCTGCCGGTTATATTTCATGTTCGAGAAGCCTTTGATGATTTTTGGCAGATTCTAGCAGATTATCCCAATATTAAAGGTGTTCTTCATAGTTTTACTGATAATAATGAAAATTTATCCAAAGCTTTAGATAGAAATTTAATGATTGGAGTTAATGGGATAGTTACATTTGTAAAAAATCCTGATCAACTAGCAGTTTATCGATTAATTCCACTTGAGAGTTTATTGCTAGAGACTGATTCTCCCTACTTGACACCTGTGCCACGACGTGGTAGTATAAACGAACCAAGAAATGTGCGAATTATCACTAAATATCTAGCACAATTATTTCAAATCGAGGAAAAAGTTATAGTAAAGCACACTTCATTAAATGCGAAGAAATTATTTAATTTGTTTTAATTAAAGAAGGTTTAGATAAAATGTTTAAAATTGAAAAAAGCCCAGCAACACCTGAACATCTCCACGTGTTAAGTAATCGAGTCAGTGAAATTCAGCAATCATTGGTGCTAATAGATTCAGTAGTCGCTAATTTAGACAATATCGGCAATAAACATCTAGAAGTATCTGATTTGGTTAAACCTACTATGATGGATTCTAGATTAACTCAACTTGATAGAATTAGACAAGAGATACAAGATGCCAATGCTGCCTAAATTACCAGCTAGAAACCGGTCTGAAAAAATTCAGACTGAGATTTTAGAATTGGAGGCAAAAATAGGTGCTTCTATTTTTGGACCTATCTCAAAACATCAAGATCGAAGCTTCTTCTGTTTGAATAGACATACATGGGTTTGGCATGAACAATGGATTGATGAAAATAAAAAATCAAAAAGTTTAATGACCTATTACCATATTAGATCTAATGGAATCTTTAAGTCCTTTGGCAATCAAAGTTATCAGCTTTTATCAAACGAAGAACTAGATAATTTTATAAAGGCAACTAAACAATATGCTGAAATAGTGCCACAAAAATTAGCAAATCAATATTTATCATAAAGCTATATAATTAAAAATAAAGTGACTAAGCAGCTAATTTATTTAGACCATGCAGCAACTACTCCAGTATCGGTAGATGTTTTAAAAGTAATGGAACCATACTTCAGTCAGAAATTTTTTAACCCATCGGCCAATTATTTATTAGCAAAGGAAGTAAAAGCTGATCAAGAAGCAGCTAGATTT